>JAFMSB010000179.1 GCA_017353815.1 Methylocapsa sp.
GTCAATGCGCGTCGCCCCAGTTTTGCGCTGCCTTGGCCTCCACCTGCAGAGGCACGGTAAGCTGCAAGAGCGGGAGGGGCGCGCTCGCCATGACGTTGCAAACCACCTTAATCGTTTCGCCGACCTCGCTGTCCGGCACCTCGAAGACAAGCTCGTCATGGACCTGCAGGAGCATCTTTGCCGAGAGTCCTGCCGTCTCCAATGCCGCATCCATCCGTATCATCGCGCGGCGGATGATATCGGCGGCCGAGCCTTGGATCGGCGCATTGACCGCCGCGCGCTCATTGAAAGCGCGCTCGGACGGGTTTGAGGAGGTGACGGCCGGATAGTGGCATTTGCGGCCAAAGACCGTCGTCACATAGCCCTGCTCTTTTACCCGTTTCTTTGTCTCGTCCATATAGGCGCGAATGCCGGGGAAGCGCTCAAAATAGCGCTTGATATAGACGCCTGCCTCCTCGCGCGGAATGCCAAGCTGGGCCGCGAGGCCAAAAGCCGAGATGCCATAGATGATGCCGAAATTGATCGCCTTCGCACGTCTTCGCACCTCGGGCAGCATGGCTTTGACCGGCACGCCGAACATTTCCGAGGCGGTGGTGGCATGAATGTCCTGGCCTTCGGCAAAAGCGGCCTTGAGTTGCGGAATATCGGCGATATGGGCAAGGAGCCGCAATTCGATCTGGGAATAATCCGCCGAGACGAGCTTGTGGCCATCTTGGGCAATAAAGGCGCGGCGGATCTTGCGCCCCGCCTCGTTGCGTATCGGGATATTTTGCAGATTGGGCTCGGAAGACGAGAGCCTGCCCGTCGTCGTCGCGGCAAGCGCATAGGAGGTATGGACGCGCCCCGTGCGCGGACTGACGAAGGAAGGAAGAGCATCGGTATAGGTCGATTTGAGCTTTGCGAGCTGCCGCCAATCGAGAATTCTGGCGGCAAGCTCGTTGCCTTGGGCGGCAAGATCGTCGAGCACGCCCGCCGCCGTCGACCAAGCGCCCGTCGCGGTTTTCCTTGCGCCGGGCAGGCCCATCTTGCCAAAGAGAATATCGCCGAGCTGTTTCGTAGACCCGAGATTGAAACGCTCGCCCGCAAGCTCGTAAACAACGCTCTCGAGCCTGCCCATGTCTTGCGCGAATTCGCCCGACAGCTCAGAGAGCCTAGCGCTATCGATCAAAATGCCCCGCTCCTCCATCCGCGCCAAAACTTCGATCAGAGGCCGCTCCAAGGTCTCGTAGACATTCGTCATATGCTCGGCGGGAAGGCGCGGCTTCAACACCCGCCACAGGCGCAGCGTGACATCCGTATCTTCCGCCGAATATTCCGTTGCGCGGTCAACCGGGACGCGGGCAAAGCCCGTGAAAGACCGCCCAGAACCCGCGACCTCGGCGAATTTGATCGGCGTGTGACCAAGATGGACTTCGCTCAACGCATTCATTCCGTGATCCGTGCGGCCCGCGTCGAGCACATAGGAAAGGAGCATCGTGTCTTCGAGCGGGCGCATGGTGATGCCGCGCTGCTTGAAGATAAGCCAATCGAATTTCATGTTCTGCGCGATCTTGAGAATGCTTGCATCCTCGAGCAATGGCTTGAGGCGGGCGAGAACCTCGGTCTCTGGCAGTTGTCCGGGCAGGAGACCGGCTGTGCCGAAAAGCTCGCCGCCGCTATCGGCGCAATGGCGCAGAGGCACATAGCAGGCGTGCCCCGGCTCGACACATAGGGATACGCCGATAAGCTCGGCCCCCATGGTATCGAGCGAGGAGGTTTCGGTATCGGCCGCGATTGCGCCGGTTTCAAAAGCGGCCGCGATATAGCGTTCGAGCTGCTCGAACCTCGTGACGGTCTCGTAGCCCTTGGTGTCGATCTTTTGCCCGCGCGCCTGGTTCGCGCGCGCCAGCGCGAGATCGCTTGGACTCATCGCGGCAGCGCCGGCAGGCGCTTGCGCACGCTCGCGCGCTTGTCTTTTTGGCTGGGCGGGGCGGACTGCGACCTCCGGCGCAAGAAGGCCTTGTTCGCTGCGAGGCGCAAGAGCGTCTCCGTTGCGCGCGCGCCAGCCTGCCGCCCCCACAAATTCCGGGTCGGGCTCGATCAGTGCCGAATCGACCCCAAAGGTCTCCGCCGCGCGTTTGGTGATCGTCGAGAATTCCATCGCCTTCAAAAAGCCGACTAGCTTCTTGCCGTCCGGCGCGTGGAGAGCAAGATCATCGAGATGCACATCAAGTGGTACATCGCACACGAGCGAGACAAGTTTTTTCGAGATGCGGATGAGACCTACGCTCTCCGGATCGGTCAAGGTCTCGCGGCGCTTTTGCTGCTTAATTTCCGTTGCCCGGGCGAGCAGAGTTTCAAGATCGCCATATTCGTTGATGAGCTGGGCCGCCGTCTTGAGGCCGATTCCGCGCGCGCCTGGAACATTATCGGTTGAATCGCCGGCAAGCGCCTGAACATCGACGACCTTTGCCGGCGGAGCACCGAAATAGGCACAGACTTCGTCGAAACCAATCTTGCGCTCCTCGCGCGCTCCCTTTGCGCCTGGCTCTCCCGAGGCCGGATCATACATCGCAATGCCCGGCCCAATGAGCTGCATCAAATCTTTATCGGCCGAAACGATAAGAACGTCCGCGCCCCGCTTGCGGGCCTCGCAGGCATAGGTTGCAATCAGATCGTCGGCCTCGTAATGGTCCTGCTCTACCGGAGTGAGCCCGAATGCCCGCACGGCCGCCCGCATCAGCGGAAATTGGGGGACCAAATCCTCCGGCGGTTCGGAGCGGTGGGCCTTGTAGGGCGGGTAAATCTCCTTGCGGAAAGAGTGTTCCGATTTGTCAAAAATGATGGCAAGATGAGTTGGCTTAATCTTCGCCGCACCCTCGCGCAGAAACTGAAAAATTTTGGCGCAAAAGAGTCGGACTGCCCCGGTTGGCAGCCGGTCCGAACGGTAATTATACTTAGGGTCCTGCCGGATGGACTGGAAATAGGCGCGGAAAGCGAACGACGATCCATCAACGAGAAAAAGATGATCTCCTGCCTGGAGGGGACGGGACGCCTCGGCCATCGTCGCAATTTCTCCCTTTTGCATGGCGGGGGGATTTGCCGCCGCCGGGCGGCCGGTTTCCATCATTTTTGTGCTCAGCCAGGAAGCGGAAAATGACTTTCCTGGCAAGCACCAATGCAACCAATGGTCCCGCTTATGCGTTTGATGCTGCGAAGTTCGTGCATTCGAGTGGCCTGGAGACCTATCGAGCACGGCCCCGCCTTTCTCCTCGCCGGCGGAACCGCAGGGTGCTTTCTTTGGCAGTATGATGCGCTTCGGGAGCATGCCTGCCGCGCATAAATTGGCTTGAGCAAGACACGGCTTTTCCTTCCTGGAGTTTTAGTAATGCCGCGAGCGGAACCGGATTTCGAAGCTGTGTTTAATTCTTTGCCCACCCCGCATCTTTTGATGGATCGTGATTTTACGATTGTTGCCCTAAACCAGGCATTTCTCAACTGCGCAAGAACGTCCCGCGAGGCGGTGGTTGGCAAGAATATATTTGCCGTCTTTCCCGCTGTTCAGGACAGCCGCGCTATCTTGCAGCATTCGCTCGAGCGGGCCCGCGACGAGGGCAGCACCGATGTCGTCCCGCTTGTCTCCTACAAATGCCCGCGCGATGGCCGCGGAGAGGAGCATCTTTGGACCTGCAGCCATATTCCTATCCATGCCAAGGATGGGCAGGTTGTTTATGTCCTCAAGACGGCGCAGGAAATTTCCGAGCTTGCCTCGACAATGGGATTTGAGGGCCTGCCATCCGCCTCGCGCATGGAGGAATATCGTCTGCCACAGGCAAATCTGCAGGTGCTCAACCAGACCCTTTTAGCAACAATCCAGCACTTGCGCCGTCTCGTCATGCAGGCGCCAAGCTTTATGTGCATTTTGCGCGGGCCTGATCTTGTTTTCGAACTGGTCAATATTGCCTTTTCAATGCTCGCGGGCGGCCGCGATCTCGTTGGCAAGACTTTTCGCGAAGCACTGCCCGAATTCGAGAACCAGGAATATCCGCGGATTTTGGAGAATATTTTTAGAACCGGAGAAGTCCACGTCGGCCGCAAGACTCGCATCCTTCTCCAGGATTCCTCCGATAGCGAGATGGAGGAGCATTTCATCGACTTTGTTGCGCAGCCAATCATGGATGCCAATGGCGAAGTCACGGGAATATTCATCGAGGGCAACGACGTCACCGATCACGTCAAAACGGAGCAGCGGCAAGCTCTTCTTATCCGCGAGCTGCATCATCGCGTGCGCAACACGCTTGCCACAGTGCAAGGAATTTTGACCACGACCGCAAATATGGCGCGGAGCATCGAGGAATTTCAAGAAGCATTCTCGGGGCGCATCGCGGCGCTCGCCAAAACCCATGCCATAATGACCGACCAGCTTCATCAGTCGATCTCTTTTCAGCAATTGCTGAGCCAGGAGCTTGGGCCCTACACCGACGATCAGGGCCTCAGAATCCGCCTGTCCGGCCCGAAGGTCGAGCTTCCTTCGCAAATCGCGGTGCCGCTTGGCATGGCGGTCCATGAGCTGACCACGAACGCGGTGCGGCATGGCGCGCTGGCCAGAGACGAAGGCCGCATTGAGGTCGGCTGGGACTTGGTCGAGAAGGATGGCGAGCGCGCGCTCATGTGCGAATGGAGCGAATATGCGGGAGCGCCTGTTGCCCCGCCGTCCCGCGATGGGTTTGGGTCGATGCTCTTGAAGCGCGTCCTGTCCCAGCAAATCCGGGCGGACGTCAAAGTCGATTTTGCACCCGCGGGATTGAAGCTGCGAATGTCTGTGCCGCTCCAAATCGGGCGGTAAATTGGCCTGCCCTCTCCCGGTGGAAT
>JAFMSB010000180.1 GCA_017353815.1 Methylocapsa sp.
GACGAGGCCAGATCATTCTAATCGAAAGGGAAAGGATCAAACGCCAGACAATTGCCAATCGCCGCTTGCTGCACCAACGGCAAGCCGCTTAACATCACAAGCCAAACGAGCCAGAGACTCCCTTAATTTAAACCGCTCCGTACTTCAAAAACTTTGACGACGGACAGTCTCGAGTACGGCCGGGGGAAACATTTATTTGGGGCATATTTGCAGCCGGTTCGAACCAAAATTTCTCTCTGCCAACAACAGGCAAAGCGACCTTTTGTGGGGTCTATGACGCCTGGATCTCCGATGGCCTGAACGCCCCAGGGATGGGCAGTCTGGGTGCATCTATCACAATCACGACTACGTGGAGTTCCGAGACAATCAATACCTTCTCTTTTAACGGCGTCGGGGCTGCCAGTCACATCGCCAACATCAGTAAAGATGGCATTTCTACCTTTTCCTTCCCCACATTTGGGCCAGATGGTCGTTTAACTGAGAAAGTGACGGCGCTTGTGAAGTTTTATGGCCCAGGAGCAATAGAGATATCTGGAACATTTTCGGGGACTTGGAACGATCGCCGGCGCTATTGTCGCCAGACGCTGTAGCTAATAGTAAAGATTTTTTCGCCGTTCAATGTTCAGTTCACGCGGGCAGCATCAACGAAATAGTCTTCCGCTTTCAGTGCACGGCCAAAATGGCGCTACACCCGCCGATAAAGTTCCCGCCCATCTTGGCGGCCACAACTTCAAATTCAGCGTTAAGGGACAAACCAAATTATGCTCTGTGCGAGCGCGATGGCTATAGCTATCCCCAGGGTGAGAACCGCGCCGCGCTGAAACCAGACGCTCCTTTCCCCCAGCTGGAAGGTTGCGGGCACAAGGTAGAGCAGCAGCGCCAGCAGAAATAGGGCGCTCATCAATTGATCAGTCATTGGAG
The DNA here is from genome assembly GCA_017353815.1 of Methylocapsa sp. Taxonomy (GTDB): domain Bacteria; phylum Pseudomonadota; class Alphaproteobacteria; order Rhizobiales; family Beijerinckiaceae; genus Methylocapsa. The sequence continues at coordinate 922 of JAFMSB010000180.1, forward strand.
CGGATGGAATGGATGAAGGACAAGGCCAAACCCGGAGTTTGAACCGGGGCCTTGCCGGCCCTGGCGCGCGCGACATCAGGGGGGGTCGCTTCCTCCTCAAGCATATTCAAAACCTCCTGAAGCCCCATGTGAGTCTGTGCCTGCGAGCCAAGCCTGCGAATCGAAACGCTGCGCGATGCCGCCTCCTTTTTGCCTAAGACGAGAAGGACCGGCACTTTCGCAAGCGAATGCTCGCGCACCTTATAGGTGATCTTCTCGTTGCGGAGATCGCCTTCGGCAAGAAGTCCTCGTTTGCGCGCTTGCGCGATTACTTCCTGCGCGTAGTCGTCGGCTTCCAACGTGATTGTCGCGACAACGATTTGAACGGGCGAGAGCCATAGCGGCAAATGGCCTGCGTAATGCTCAATGAGAATGCCCGCAAAGCGCTCGAGCGATCCAAAGACGGCGCGATGGATCATGACGGGAGTCGTCTTTTCGCTATCTGGCCCGATATAAAACGCCCCGAATCGTCCCGGCAGGTTGAAATCGACCTGCGTCGTCCCGCATTGCCACTCGCGCCCTATGGCATCGCGCAAGGTGTATTCGAGCTTGGGCCCATAAAACGCGCCTTCGCCAAGATTGATCGCCGTCTTGGCGCCGCGCCCCGCAAGCGTCTTGAGCACGCGCGAAAGAGCTTCCTCGGCCTTATCCCAGGCATCGTCTGCGCCCACACGCTTTGGCGGCCGGGTCGAGAACTTGATCACGATGTCGTCGAAACCGAAATCCTTGTAGATCGAGAGAATGAGATCGTTGACCTTCAAGCTCTCCTCGAGGATCTGATCCTGTGTGCAAAAAATGTGCGCGTCGTCCTGGGTAAAGGCGCGCACCCGCATCAGGCCGTGAATTGCTCCAGACGGCTCATAGCGGTGGACGATGCCGAACTCGGCGATCTTCATCGGCAAGTCGCGATAGGACTTGAGACCATTTTTGAAGATCTGTACATGGCCGGGGCAATTCATCGGCTTGATAGCAAAGACCCGCTCGTCTTCGGTTTTCGAGATGAACATGTTTTCACGGAATGTCTGCCAATGGCCGGATGTCTCCCAAAGCGAGCGGTCAAGCACCTGTGGAGTATTGACCTCTATATAGCCGAGCTCGCTTTGGCGCCGCCGCATGTAAGAAATAAGCGTCTGGAACAAGGTCCAGCCCTTGGGATGCCAGAAGACTGTGCCGGGACCTTCCTCCTGGAAATGGAACAAATCCATCTCCCGCCCAAGTCTGCGGTGGTCTCGGCGCTCCGCCTCCTCGAGCTGCTTCAAATAAGCCGCGAGCTCTTCGGGCTTGGCGAAGGCCGTCGCATAGATCCTCTGCAGCATGGGCTTGGTCGAATCCCCGCGCCAATAGGCGCCGGCAACCTTAATCAGCTTAAAGGCACCGCCGATTTTTCCGGTCGAGGTCATATGCGGGCCGCGGCAGAGATCGAGCCATTCGCCCTGTCTGTAGATTTTAATCTCTTCATTTTGAGGGATCGCGTCGATAAGTTCGACCTTGAAGTCCTCGCCTTGGGATTTGAACCAGGCCTTTGCTTTCTCGCGCATCCAGACTTCCTTGGTAAAAGGCTTATCGCGCGCGACGATCTCAGCCATCTTGTTTTCAATCGCGGGAAAATCCTGCGGCGTGAAAGGCTCGCGGCGGTAAAAGTCGTAATAGAACCCATTTTCGATCACCGGGCCGATCGTGACTTGGGTGCCGGGGAAAAGCGTTTGCACCGCTTCGGCGAGGACATGTGCCGCATCGTGGCGGATAAGCCCGAGGGCCCGTGGATCTTCGCGGCTCAAAAATTCGACGCGTGAATCTGTTGTTATGCGATCCCCGAGATCGCAAAGGCGGCCATCAATGCTCATGGCCACGGAGCGCCTCGCAAGCGAGGGCGAAATGCTTTTGGCAATTTCGAGGCCGCTCGCACCGGATTCTAACTGGCGCGTCGCACCGTCGGGAAATGTTACGAAAATCACAGTCTTTCTCCTCTTTGCTTACTCGCCGCAACCAAAGGCGTAAGCATGGCACCGGCTGATCTTGTTCTAGGGGCGATCGTGGCCGCAATACAAGCGCTATGTACCAAGGCAGCGCTTAAGAAAGAACATGCAGGCATTGCCGTTGCCCACAAATTAAGGAGAAAGCGCGAAATTAACTCTGAAACAATTGCTTCTTGCAAGTCCCGCAACGGCATGGTTTACTAAGGGAATATTTCTCACAGCTGCCAATTAAAGTTTTATGGGTTGTGAATATTAAACAAAAGGCTATCTTCATCTATAAAGCGTCATGTCCAGTGAGACGCCGCTGCCTTCGGTCCCAAATTATCCCGGGAGGATGCCGCACTTTCCGGCGGCCCCCTTCGCCCGAAATCGTTTTGGTGCGCGGGCTTGCGCGATGTCAGAGGTTTTGAAATATTATGAATTGCAATATTCTGTACACGCATGTTATGTTTTGTTATCTGATATGGTTGGTTTGCCTTCGGTGTCCTACCAGAGGATTTTATCATTCGACGCGTTAAGCCGGCCGAACCGCGAGCCGGCCGGCGAATATGCCAGCTTTCAAGCGATCGGGGAATTTGAAAATGAACTTTCTTGACACGAGCCCGGAAAGCGGCAGCCTCCGCGCCGAGGAGGAACGCATTCTTGCCGCCTTCACGCGGCGTCTGCTTGAAATAGCGGTAGTTACGAATGGCCCTGGCGCGGCCTTTCAGCAAACCGCCGCTTTGAATGCGATGCACGTTGCCGCCCTGACCGTCGACGAGGCCGGTTGTGTCGTCGATTTGAACGCGGCCGCGCGGGCCATTCTCGACAATAGCATCATGATTAAGGACAAACGGATATTTTTCCGCGACGCAGAATCTCGCGCGCGGCTCAAGGAAGCTCTCGAAAGATTGCGCGAGACGCGCCAGCTCAATCCCTTGATTGCGGATCCAATCATTGTCCCGCGCAAGGACAAATTGCCGGTCATTTTGCGCATCTGGCCCTGCGCTTGCGATGCGCAGACGTCACCCGAAGCTGCACGATTTGTTATGACTCTGAACGCCTTGGGCCCTAAGCCGGGGCCGCAGGCCCCTTTCCTGGTGAAGATTTTTGGCTTTACCGCATCCGAGGCGCGGCTTGCCTGCGTCATGGCGCGCGGAACCCCTTGCAATGTCGCGGCGCAAGAGCTGAATATTTCGAGGGAGACGGCGCGAAATCAGTTGAAGTCGATCTTTGCGAAAACGGACACGCATCGCCAGACAGCGCTCGTCGCCCTGCTCTCCCAGATCGAATGAGGCGGCCAGCGCCGCACGCCCGGCTGCCCCTGCAAATCGGGCACTTCCGGCAATGAATTTTCCGGGCAAACTGGACCGGCGAATTTTTGTCTGGGCCACGGTGGACGGAGTCCTGCTTTTGAGATGGGATAATCCGGACGAGTGTCGCGAATAAGCTTTTCGCAGCGTGCCGCGCTTGAGGCTCAAGCCTCATGACGGGATATTTTGGGATCTTGCGAACTTGCGCAACTTGTCGCGAAGCGACTGGCCCGCGCCTGCTTCTTTCATGAGGCTCGACACGAATTTCCCGGTCTCCCCCGCATTGGCCGCGAGCAGCATCGCCTTCACGGGCCCGATTGATGCCGCTGACATCGACAAGTCGCGATAGCCAAGTGCCAGCAAGACCAAGGCCTCAAGCGGCTTGCCGGCGATCTCGCCGCAAAGCGCGAGCGGCGTTTGATGCGCCCGCGCCTTATCCGCTATGAGCTTCAATGCTTGCAAAACCGGCACAGAAAGAGGGTCAAACCGCTCGGCCACGCGCCTGTTGTCGCGATCGGCGGCGAAGATGTATTGGATGAGATCGTTTGAGCCGACCGAAAGGAAATCGGCACGCTCGCAAATCTCGTCGAGCTGCCAAAGCATTGCCGGAACCTCGATCA
>JAFMSB010000181.1 GCA_017353815.1 Methylocapsa sp.
AGTCGCGGAATTGTGCAAAGCGGCGATGGACTTCCTCGATTGTCAAGCCTTTCTCAGCTATCTCTTCGACGAGCGCGAGGGGCGGCTGCGCCTCAATGCTTACGCCGGGATCCCCGATAACGAGGCGCGCAGGATCGAATGGCTCGATTTGGGTCAAGCGATCTGCGGATGCGCAGCAAAAGACCGCAAGCGTATTATTGCCGAGAACATATCTCAAACAAACCATACCCGGACGGAACTGATCAAGTCCTTGGGGATCAAGGCCCACTGCTGCCATCCGCTCATCGTCCAAGGAAGGTTGATCGGAACACTATCGTTCGGTTCGAACTCGCGGCTGGTATTCAGTGCCATCGAGATCGAAGTCATGAAGGGGATGGCCGACCTCATTGCGATCGCGATGCATCGAATCAAAGTCGAGCAATCGTTGCACGAGAACGAGGAGCGGCTCCGGCTGGCAGCCCAAACCGCCCGCTTCGGCATCCACGACTACGATGCCGCTGCGGAACGCACCCTCTGGTCCCCCGAGCTCTACGCCATCGCTGGCCTTGTGCCGGGAACCGAAGTCAACAATGACGTCATGATGTCCACGGTGCATCCCGCGGACCGGCCAAAAGTTAGGGATGCAATCCGGGCAGCGCTCAGCCCGGCGGGCGGAGGCATCTTCGATCAGGAGTTTCGCATCGTGCGGCAGGATACGGGCGAAACGCGGTGGGTCCAAAACCGCTGCCAGACACTCTTTAGAGATTCGCCCGAGGGCCGCCGGATCATTCGCAATGTGGGCGTGGCGGTTGACATCACCGAGCGGAAGAAGCGGGAGGAGCAGCTTCAGCTGCTTATGCGCGAAGTCAATCACCGGGCCAAGAATTTGCTCGCCGTCGTGCAATCGATTGCCTGTCAAACAGCGAAAAGCGGAGCCGGAGGCGATTTCGCCGCGATTTTCCAAGAGCGGCTGGCGGGCCTCGCCGCCTCTCAAGAGCTTTTGGTTGCGAGCGAATGGAAAGGAATCTCGCTAGAGGACCTCATCCATGCGCAGCTTTCGCATTTCGGGGCACCCAAAGACCAGCGTTTGTTTCTGCACGGCCCCGCTTTGGCGGTCAGCCCGCCGGCGGCGCAAACGCTCGGCATGGCCTTTCATGAGCTCGGCACGAATGCAATCAAATATGGCGCATTGTCGAATGAAAGCGGCACGGTTCGCATCGACTGGGACGTCACGCGGGCCCCGGAATCCCGGTTCCGCTTAACATGGATCGAACGAGGGGGGCCCCCGGCCGTTCCGCCGGGCCGCCGGGGTTTCGGGACCACGGTTTTGACCGAGATGGCCGAACTTGGGCTCGACGGGGAAATTGTGCTGGAATTTCCCCCCGGCGGCCTCATATGGCAAGTAACCGCCCCCGCGGCTCTCGTTCTGGATGCCAGGGAGCAACCGGCGCTTGAAGCGCGACCTTCTTAATTTTCAGAATGCGCCGCAAAATGAAGATTTTGGTTGTCGACGACGAGCCACTTATCGCCTTGGATATGGCCGCGATTCTGCGCGAGGCCGGCGATAACGACATCCGGCTCGCGGCCTCCGTCGCAATGGCGTTAGATCTGTTACGGCAAGAACGCTTTGATGCCGCGGTGCTCGATATGAATTTGAGGGGAGAAACTTCGGCGCGCGTTGCCGAGGCATGCACCGGCGCAGGCATCCCGTTTCTAATACTATCTGGTTATAACGCTGCACAATTTGCCAAAAATTTCGAGGGCGTGCCCGTGCTCGCCAAACCCTGCAAGCCTGCCACTCTCGTTTCTGCGGTTCACCGCTTGAGCGGCGCAAGATAAAGCACGGGCTTATTTCCCGGAGCCAGGACGAGGATTTTATTTGCGCCTTGGCGCCCTTCCATGGGGCCGGTTTTTGCTGCAATCGCATAGCTTCAAAGGCGAACCCAAGTGTGAGGGCTTGTAAGGTTTCGGGCCGGGACCGGACCAAAATGTTTCACGTGAAACATTTTTTGAATAATTCTAAAAATCACGTTCCGCGCGAGCGGATCTCTGCTGTTGATGAAGCGCAGCACAAAATGCAAGACATCGCTAGGCCGAAAACACTGCCCCGGCGTTGATCTTCGATTCCGCAAGTTCCGTGAGCTGCTGATCGGCTGCTTTTTCTTCCTGCAGATTCATCTCGAGGACAGACGCGCAGCCATCGCGCCCGAGTTGCCGCAGCCAGGCAATGAGCGTCCCGTAATGGGCAATCTCAAAATGCTCGACGGTCTGGGCAGCACCGATGAGGGCTGCATCGAGCACTTCCCGCTCGGAGATCTCCTCGGCGATTTCGTTCGCTTCCTTTATGATCCCATTGATCGCAGCAGAGCTGACCGCCTTTGGCTGGGCGTCATACATGTCGAAGACCCGCTCGATCCTCAGCACATGGTTGCGCGTTTCCTCCACGTGACGCTCGAAGGCCGATTTCAGCTCGGGGCTTGCCGTCTTGGCGATCATCCGCGGCAGGGCATCCAAGATTTGCTGTTCGGCATAATACATGCCGCCAAGATGGTAGAGGAACAGATCATCGATCGTCCGCATGTCTTTCGAGAATAGGCTCATCGCTCGATTCCTCCCGCACGCATACCGCCGTCCGAAATGCCTCGCGGCGAGTAAAGGCGGATCAGGGCATCAGAGGATTTCGTGCGGGAGCCGCGCCCCAGACCCCGCCCGCGGCCCGCTCACAGACATTGTTTACGGCCGGAAGACCTAGCGGGAATGCGAGGCCTGGCCACCCTTGCGCCCCGCCTCGGAGGCGAGTTCCCGGTTTTTCGAAAAGCTGCGCTTTTCATCGGGGACGTTCTGCCCGCCCTTGCGGCCAGCTTGGCTTGCAAGACGGCGATCCTTCGAAAAGCTGCGCTTCTCGTTGGGCACGCTCTCTCCGCCCTTGCGCGCGATTTCACGCTGTTTTTCCTCGTCCATTGAAGCAAAGCCCCGGCTTGACGTGCCTTGGGTATGCGCCATCGGAATTCTCCTTGTTATTGATTTATGAGGCTATTTAGATTTGCCTTCATGCGTCAGGCCCACAGCCCCGAAACGGACGCAAATCGCGATCGTTCCCGGCTTGCGGAATGATTTGATCAACAGCGCGCGAGGAAGCTTTCACTTCGCGGTGCCAGCTCAGGTCACCGCAACGGTGGCGCCGGACAGATAGGTTGACCTGGGTTCGGCCAGCATCACGTAAACGGCGGCGAGCTCGGCAGGCTGGCCTGGCCGCATCATTGTTGTGCGGCTCCCAAAGTTCATAACCTCGTCCTCGGTCATTGTGGAGGGGATGAGTGGCGTCCAAACTGGTCCGGGCGCGAGAGTGTTGGCATGAATGCCTTTCGGCGCCAGGAGCTGAGCTAAGCCGCCGGTGAAATTTGGATCGCCGCCTTTGTCGCCGCAAGCAATGTGGGGTTCGGACGATCTGCGTTGACTGAGAGGCGGTGTCAAACCGGGCTTGGCAAAGCCGCCTTCGTTAAATAAAACATTGCGCGGCTATTTATCTTGAAGGTGAGGTCCCATTCCTCAGCGGCGATATCCTCAGTGCGTCAAAAGTTTGCTGATGCGCGGCATTGTTGACCAGGATATCGATACCGCCACGCGCCGATACGGCTTTATCGGGCAATCGCGCTCGCATCAGATGTATCGCCCTGATTTGCTTGAGGGCAAAAAGATCCGGGAGAGCTTTCGTTTGCTCTCCCGGCCTTAGACTAACGATCATTTGTGCGAGGCTTCGCCGCCCTTACGGCCTGCCTCGGACGCCAGCTCGCGGTCCTTTGAAAAGCTGCGCTTCTCATCGGGTACGCTCTCGCCGCCTTTGCGGCCCGCTTCCGATGCGAGCTCGTGATCCTTTGAAAAGCTGCGCTTCTCATCGGGTACGCTCTCGCCGCCTTTGCGGCCTGCTTCCGATGCGAGCTCGTGGTCCTTTGAAAAGCTGCGCTTCTCATCGGGTACGCTCTCGCCGCCTTTGCGCGCGATTTCGCGCTGCTTGTCCTCGTCCATCGAAGCAAAGCCCCGGCTCGATGTATCCTGGCTGCTCGTCATTAGGATCTCCGTTTTTGCTTGGATTGCTTTTGCTTGGATTGCTGCGTTCCTGCGTCACGCGTCAGGCCCGCAGCCCCCAAACGGATGCAAATCGCGATCGTTCCCGGTTGGCGGAATGATTTGATCAACAGAGCGCGAGCCAGCTATCGCTTCGCCGCGGCCAGATCTTGCGGTGACCTATGGGCCGGCCTGCCCCAGTGAGCGCGACGGTGACGCCCGACACATAGGGCTCGGCCAGCCATACTGCTCGTGTCTCACTTTGCGCTAGGCGGCACGGCTTTTTGTTGGGCTTTAGGACCGCCTTCCGTGCCCGGCTTGCCCTCTATTCCAGGCGATCCGGCGGCTTTTGAAGATGCCTTCCAGTTATCGCCCGTCGCGCCAGGGCGGCCCTCGTGTTGCTTTTGGGTGGCAGTGTTGGGCGCGACATCGTTCCCGTATGCCGGCCCAGTTGTCGTTCCTTGCGCTTGCGCAACAGCAGCCGTGCCCCAGAAAGCCAGCAAGAGCGGAGATAATTTTAAAAGCGATGTCAGAGTCATTTTCTAGCCTCCTTTGCCAGGCGCCGTAACGGGCGGCCCGCCAATTGGTTCCTTCTCAAATCGAAAGCAAGAAGGCGTGGCCGTGCTTGGGAGGCTTGGAACCGGTGCGCCGAGGCCGCGTTTTCTTTGCGCGGTCCTCTGTGTTGCGTTTCGAGGGACAAATCATGCCGCCCCGGGCAAATTGGAAAGGCTATCTCAAACTCTCGCTGGTCTCATGTTCCGT
>JAFMSB010000182.1 GCA_017353815.1 Methylocapsa sp.
CAAGTCATTCCACCCGGGTGTTGCCTTCGAACACATTCATCCATTTGAGGTATTTGCGCCCAATTCCCTCGGCTGCCTGCTCCCGCGACATTTTGCCGTCGCGCCATGAGACAAGAGGCTTCCAAAATGACGTCCGTCCCACCGCGTAACCGATGAAGCCCGGCACGCCGGCCGCCGCCCGCAGCCATGAGACAACCTTCTCTTCATTGGAGCCGCGCCCAAGAATGATGCATCCAACCCTATCGCGGCGGCCGCGGCGTGCCGCATTTGCAGTCTTGGCGCAATCCTCGCGCCGGTCTAGGCCTTCGATCTTCCACACATCCGGCTCGACGCCAGCATTTTGCAGCGAGTCGATTGCGCCAAGCATCAGTGAAGGCCGCAGCTCGCGATCGTAACGATTCTGATCGCCTTCAAAGCGTTCGAGCTGGTCGTGAGTGGCTGGCACCAGCAGTTCAAACATGAAATAGCGGTTATGGCGGCGGCAATAATCGCTAAGCTCTTTCAGACGCGCGGCCTGGCGAGAGTTCATGACCTCGTCGTCCTCGGGGTTATAGCGCACTAAGACTTTTACGAAGGCCGGGTTGAATCGTTCAATGTGTTCGGCATATTGCGCCCCGAACTCGAACTGAAATTCGGCCTTGCCGCTCTTTTCCGCAGGCATCGCGGTGATAAAACCATTTGCATTCGCGTCATCGAGGATTGACGCACCAAATTGCTCATCAACCAGGAGCGCGGCAACGTCCTTTCGCATGCCTGCCCGGAGGGCATATTTAAACCCGTCATAGATCACTTCTTTTGTTGCCGCGATCTTCGCGGTCTGGTCCGCGTTCAAAAGCCCGCTCCATCCATAGAGTCCTTTTTCGAAGGAGCTGCGATGGTCAAAAGGCAAAAGATAAAGCGGCTTGTCATATCCAATTGGGAGATGCTGGGTCATTTTATTCTCCGGGCTGCCAAACGAAGCGCTCGGTTACGTCAGCGCGACGGGCCAGATTTGAAGAAGAGACCGGCAGCGCCAAGCGAGGCCTGTTTCGCTTTTCGCGCCTCTTCGAGCCGGGCAATCTCGGTTTGCAACATTGCAATCCTTTCGGCGATCTCCTGGGCGGAGAGATCATCGAGGCTTTGGCCGATCTCGTGCAAGGGCGCTTTTTTGCGCGGCGGAGCGCCAAAACTATCGTCATCTTCCTTTGCCATAGCGTCCGCCTCAATTTGATACTAAGACTGCCTCCCGGCGAAGAGTCCGATGGCTGCGCCGATGAGACCGCCGGCGATTGCGAAAGTTACCGCTTCTTGCAAACCGGCAGCGGTGGCCCCGTCTGCTCCTCCAAGGGCCGCGCCAATGGCGGCAAAGATACATACAGTTCTCAGCGGCACCGAGCCGTCTCGGGAAAAACCAATACCCATCGGCTCCTCATCTTCAGGCGGGCTCTGCTATTTTGCGCATCTCGCTGGGCAAGCGCGCAGGGAGCCACTTATTTTAGGGCGGAATGGCGTTGACCGGAAGTGCGGGAAGGTGCTCAATTATGATTCCGGTAACCGTGCTTTTTTGGTCAAGGAGCAGGAAATGGCTCTGTCCCCCCGCAATCCTGCCGCAAACCGGGCTGTGTGGCCGGATTTCTCGGCCTGCTCGGCGCGGTCTTCACCGTTGGCTTTTCCTGTGCGGTCCCGCTTGCCGCTTTTGCCGCGATCGGGGAGCTCAGCCTTGGAGGTGCGGCTGCTTACGCCCTCATCAGCGCGATCTGGCTTGCGAATCAGCTCATCGGCTTTATTTTTCTCCATTACCCGCTGGAGCCCCCGGCCTTTGCCTGGGGCGCCGCTTTGTATGCCTCGGGGCTTTTAGGCACAGCCGCGGCGCAAGGGGCCCGGAGCATTTTCGGCGGCACTTCCACCCTCGCCGCACCGGCAACGTTTTTCGCGGCGTTTGCGGCCTACGAGGGCACGCTGTTTATAATCTCTGTGGCTGCCGCGAGCGGTACAGCCAACTTTACCGCCGCAATCGCCGGGCGCGTGTTTTTCATCAACGGCGCGGCTTTCGCGGCCCTATTTCTTTTACGCCACGCTGGCCGTATCACCGGCCTTGTGCAGTCGGCGAAATATCGCGCTCCTTTGCGCAGGTAGCGGCATGAGCCGGAGCCATACTTAGCGCTCAGATAGAGCTATCCTCGGGCGTCCCCTTCGGGTTGCGCCTGCCATGGTCAAGCTCGTCGCCCCGCATGCCGCGAAGGTAGCGAATCCCGCGCACACATGCTTTGTAGCCGCCCCACAAAAACGCGAACATAACAATAAGGAATAGAATATTTCGGAAGCTCACAATAACGAGATGTGAGGCATAACCGATGATGCTGACAATCTTGCCTATAACTGTGTCGACGGTGTCCCACATAGGCCCTCACGCTCCAGCCCTGGATGACCCATTCTGCTGCGGGTCAAAAGCGCCGGGCAGCTAAACATAACCTATCTGCCCAAGCAATGCTTCTTTGTCCCGCAGGGGCAATGAGCAAGTCCCATCCGCGCAAACGAAGGCCGCGGCTTCTCCCGCGGATTCTCTCTGGGCCCGGGCCGGATGGCCGGGAGGAAAATCCTCGCCCTCGCCGATGTCATGCACGATCCGGCCCGTGAAAGGCACACTGAGCGCGGCCTCGTACAGCGCCTCTCGCTTGGCCCCGGCGGTGGCAATCTCCTTGGCTGTGAGCCGGAAATCGAGCGCGTTTGCCATTCCCGCGTGACCCGGAAGATTGTCCCGCACCGCACCGCCAACGGCTTCGAGCAGCGCATCCGCGCGCGCGAGCCAGCGCGGATCGCCCGACAGCGCCGAGAGCCGGAAGAGAGCCGAGACATAGAGCGGATGGGCATTGGGGATTGCATCATCCGCCGTAGGGGCGAGCCGCAAGATCACATCGCCGGCATCGGCGGCGGCCATGTTGAGGCGCCCAGTTTGCGGGTCCGTGTGATAGGTTTCGAGAGCCTCCGCCCAGGCGATCGCGTCGGCCAGATAATTAGGCGCCCCCCCGGGCGGCGGCGCCCAGTTGCGAGCCTCTTCCAAGGCAAGCGCCGCCCGCATCATCGCCGCATAATCGAGCGCAAGCCCCGGTCGCGCGAGAGTGCCCGCGCGAAAGCTATGGGCGAGCCTTTTGCTCCCGCCATTGCCGGGAAATTGCATCGTCTTCGCGATGAACGCATATGCGCGGGCGGCGATGGAGATCCACTCCCGCTCGCCAAAAAGTGTCGCCCCATGAACGAGCGCGGCAATCATCAGCCCATTCCAATCGGTGAGAATTTTGTCGTCGAGGCCCGGGCGGATTCGCTTCTCGCGCGCCAAGAAGAGTTTTTGGCGCAAGGAGAAAAGGCGGCTTTCCTCTTCGTCGGCCGCCGCGGGCGCCTTAAGGCGATTGAGGATAGTCCGCGATTGGCCCTCCTCGTCCCAATTGCCTTCTGGCGAGGAATCGTAGAACCGCGCGAAGAAGGAAGCATCTTCCCCAAGCACGCCTTCGATTTCTTCGTAAGTCCAGACGTAGAATTTGCCTTCTTGCCCCTCGCTATCGGCATCGATGCTCGCGCAAAAGGCGCCGCCCGCATTCGTCATCTCGCGCTTGAGCCATCCCACGGTCTCCGACGCGCTTCTGCGGAAGAGCGCATCGCCAAATTCGCAATAGCAGAGGGCGAGAAGCTCTAAGATTTGCGCATTGTCGTAGAGCATTTTTTCGAAATGGGGCACGAGCCAGCGCTCGTCGGTCGAATAGCGTGCATAGCCGCCGCCAAGGTGATCGTAGATTCCTCCTTGCGACATCTTGGTGAGAGTCAATCTGACCAGCGCGCGATAGGACGGGTCCTTCAACCGCGCTCCCGCACGCCAAAGCAGTTCGAGGAGGGGCGCATTGGGAAATTTTGGCGCGCCGCGCAGGCCGCCGTTCACAGGGTCAATGAGGCTCGCGATCTTTGGCGCGGCCAAGTCGATTTGCGCCAGGTTTGGCGCGCCCGTGCCGCGCGAAGCCGCTTGCGAAAGCTGCGTGCGGATGAATTCGGCGTTCTTAGCAATCTGCTCCGGATCGCGGCGAAATGCCTCCGCCACCGTCTCGAGCACGCTCACGAAAGATGGCCTCCCGTAGCGCGCGGTCTTCGGAAAATAAGTTCCGCCCCAGAAAGGCTCGCCTTGCGGGGTCAAAAACATGGTGAGCGGCCAGCCCCCCTGCTCGCCAAAGGCATGCAGCGCCGACATATAGATATGATCGATATCGGGGCGATCTTCCCGGTCGACCTTTATGTTCACGAAGAGGTCATTCATCACCGCGGCGGTTTCTTCGTCCTCGAAGCTTTGATGCGCCATCACATGGCACCAGTGGCAGGCCGCATAGCCAATCGAAAGCAATATTGGCTTATTCAGCGATTGCGCTTCGCGCAGCGCCGCGGGGCCCCACATCCGCCAATGCACCGGATTTTTCGCATGCTGGAGGAGATAGGGGCTTGCGGCCCCATCGAGTTCGTTGCGTCCAGTCAGCATCGATCTTATGCCCTGCCTTATACCGATGCCCCATTTCATTGACTCGAACGGGAGGATTGCAAAGCCGTCAATACAACCATTACGAGTTAGAATCATTCTAAAAATGTTTCACGTGAAACATTTTGGTCCGATCCGCGCGAAAAATCTTACAAGCCAAAAACAGCAACTGCCCTGCCGGGGGTAAGGTTGCGCGAGAATTTCGTTTTATGGCGCAGCCGGCACGCGACGAAACGCCCGGCCTGTGCCATTGCAGAAAAATCTTTTGGATGTAAGATCGGCTGAAGGCAAAGTTGCCGGCCTC
>JAFMSB010000183.1 GCA_017353815.1 Methylocapsa sp.
CGGAAAACCTGGCCTATGGTCGCGCGGAGCCGCCGCGCGGTTTCATGCCGGCCGCGTGCTTCGACGACCTGGAGAACACTTAAGACTTCGGGCGCGCTTATTTCGGCAATTGGCCGGACGCCGATGGCGGGACGGGCGAGGGTGAGGAGCCATTCGAGCTTGTCCAAGGTCCGTTCGGCCTTCGCCTCTCGCCGTTTCTTGTCCAGTAGCTCGGAAGCAATAGTGTCGAAGGTGCTGGCCTCAGCGTTGGCCTTTGCAAGCGCGGCGTTCTTCTTGTGTTGGCCCGGATCGATGCCGGCCGTCAGGAGGCGTTTGGCCGCGTCCCTCTGTTCCCGCGCATCTTTGAGCGCGACGGCCGGATATGCCCCCAGGCTGAGCTTCAACTGCTTACCGCCGAACCGATAGGCAATATTCCAGAGCTTCGAGCCGGTAGGCTTGACCCATAACTGAAGCCCGCCCCCGTCTGAGAGCTTAATCGTGCGGCCTTCTTGTGGTTTTGCGGCGCGAATTGCGGCGTCGGTCAGCGCCATCGTTGGCCTCATTCATTTGCTGGCTACCTCAAGGCCAACAATAAGGCCAACAAACTTGGCGGATGTCAACGGCCCGCACAGGACGCTTTCGGACCGGTGCCGCGACTAACTAGTTGTTTTTTCTGCGATCCTATACCGTTTTGGATGGTTTTGGAGAATGATTTGGTGCCGCAAGAGGGATTCGAACCCCCGGCCCCATCATTACGAATGACGTGCTCTACCAGCTGAGCTATTGCGGCATAGGGCGCCCAAGGAGTGCCGGTCATCTCTTCTCGCTTCAGCCTCTTTAGCCAAGAAGATCGCTCGCAGCAATGCCGGCGCGCCTCGCGTTCTGTTATCCGGATCGCCTTGCCCGCAAGCCCGCTTTTTCCGGCCATGCTCGAAAATCTGCCGCTGCAAGTTCTTACTTTCGTTCGCGGGGGAAGTTTTGACGGGGGCGGATTCGCGGGCCTGCAATCGCACATAAATATTCGTTGTTCCTACTTCAGCAAGGCCGAAACCTTGCGGCACCATTGTAAGCTTTTGAGCCGGAACCTTACCAAAATGTTTCACGTGAAACATTTGTCGAATTATTCTAAAATGTACTCTGGGCTGCCTCTTAGAGCGAATTCCGTAAAAGTTGACAGACTTTTGCGGCCGGACTTTGCTCAAGCTTATTGATTTGGCGCGATTTCTTATCGCCCGGCCGATTCCTGCCGAGTGGAAAGCGCTAAGCCGCAGGCGCCTCGGGAGACGGAGAATTTGCCTCCGCCGCGGCTTGCGGCTCTGCCCGGCCGGCGGCCGGTGCTGACGTGTCCGGCTGCTGCGGCCCGGGCGGCGGGATAGCCCTTGTCTGCGTTTTCTCGAGAAAAACCGCTTGGCTGGCAGGAGCGGCAATCGGGCGGAAAACAGCTTCCGCGGGCTCGGCGCCCGCAGCAATTCGCTCATCGGGCCTTTTCCAGACAAAGGCGCCAAGCTTGCCGCTCACTGGCGATGCCGGCATCCATTGATCCGACATGACCCCATCCGCGATCCAGCAGGGATCGCGCGGCGCGCGCGAGGCGCGTGCCAGCCATTCGCGAATATAGCCCGCCTCGCCGTGCTCGGCCTCTTCAATCTCCGCCATGAGGAGACACATGCGGGCGGTTGGCCGCTCGTCGCTTTCGATCAACGGGCGCATCGCTTCACGCGCGGCCTTGAAATCGCCGGCCGCGATTGCTGCGCCCGCGAGGGCCATCCGGCTTTCGGGGTGGCCCGGCGCGAGTTTCGCGAGCTGGCGCGCCCGCGCAAGCCGGTCGCTGTGCGATTCGCTTGGCCGCAGATCGAGATAGATTTTTGCAAGATCGGGGTGAGGCGCGAGCGGCCAAGCCGATTCGATTATTTTTGATGCCTTGCGCACCGCGCCCTGGCGCGCCAAAATCCTGGCGGCAATCGCGGCGGCGGGCACGAGATCGGGCGCGCGCTTGTTTGCGAGCCGGGCAAAACGAAGCGCCTCTTCCGGCGATGTTTGCTCCTGCTCGATCGCAAGCGCCGTCAGCAGCATGGCGCGCCGTTGCTCGAGGGTTCGTCTGTCCGCGATATTGCGGCTTTCTTCGAGGAGCGCGAGCGCACCCTTCCAGTCCTTTGCCGCCACGCGCCGGTCGAGAACGGCCGCCGCGGACCACGGCAGAGCCGCGATTTCATGCGCGGCGTTGGCATAATGATACGCGGTTTCGATCTCGCCGCGCCGGTGCGCATGAGCATGGAGCCCGCGATAACCGAGAAGGCGCGTATCTTCGCGCCCGGCCATTTCCCGGAACACGGTTTCGACCGCATTTTGGTCGCCCATGAGCTGGGCAGCCTCGGCGCGAAGAAGCAATGCCAGAGGTTCGCCCGGCAAACATCTTTGCACCTGAGCGGCGGCCTTGGCCGCAAGCTGCGCATCGCCTACCCCAACCGCGTGGATGCCGCGGGAGAGCGCAGCATAACCCCTCTCTTGCCGCCGCAACCGTGCCGCGGTCGAAATCGCCGATGGCGAGCGGAACGCGGCGCTTAGCAGGCCATATGCCGTAAGCAGCGCCGCCATAAGAGCAAGAAGGGCGGCAAGCCCAACCAGAAGGGATATCTTGACGCGGTATCCTTGCCAATTCAGCACAATTTCGCCGGGCCGCTCGATCAGCCACGCAAGCCCAAGGGCAAGGGCGATGAGAAGAAGCAAATAGAAAAGGACCCGGACCATGGGTGCGCTTCCGTCTAGAGTTCTTTGGAATTTTAAGTCTTTGGCTTGCCTAAAATTGCCAAGGCGTCCGATTCGATCGATTTTGCGGCATCGACTGCGTCGAGCCGCGCCCGGGCGGCCTGCCCCCAGCCTTGCGAAGCGGTCTTTGCCCCGCTGGGCAATTGGTTCCAGGTTTTGTAGGCGGCTTCGATGTCGTGGTTCGCGAGCGCCGTCTCGATCCGGGTGACGAGACTCCCAACATCGTTGGCCGAACTGTCGGCCACATGGCGGACGTCGACCAGGGCCTTCGCATTCCGGGCCAAGCGGTCGAGAAAGCTTTCTTCTTGCCCGGGCGGCGCAGCCGAGCCGGAGGCAACGATTCTTTCCGAAAGGCCGCCAAATTGCGCTGCCAGCTCTCGCTCGCTCAAAACAGGGGAGGCAACGGCCCGCAGCGGCGCAAGCGCGGGCTGAGGAACCCCAAGATTCTCAAGCGCGGTAAGATCGGCTGAGAAATCATCGCCGTGATCGAGCCTGCGCAATAGATTGCCGGTCAGGATTGCAATCTTCTGCGCGCGCGCCGTTTCGCCGGCATTAGCCATCTCGCGCTCGGGGTTCGCGCGCACGCTCGTCTTTGGCCCAGGAGCCGCTAGCCCGCTCTTCGAAAGCTTCTGCTCGAGAGCGGCTATCCTGGCTTCCACCGGCCCGAGATCGGGGAGCTGTGTTTTTTGCTCTAAAGCCGCCAATCGAGCTTCCACCGGCCCGAGATCGACGGTTTCGACGGGCGCGGGCGGCCCGCTCGTTTCTTCTTTGGGGGCCGGGGGCGGGGCGGCCAGCTTGTGAAGGTCTGCCTCAACTGTTTTCGACAAATCGCCAGCGCCGCGCGCGGCATCCTCTGCGGCTGCGACTCGTGCTTCCAATGCTCCCATTGCCGTGCGCTCGGCCGAGGATGCGGCAGCCGCCTTACTCTCAACGGCATCCAAGCGCGAGGCAAGCTCGTCGAGCCGTTCTCCAGACGGGGCAGCATTGCGGGGAGGGGCTGCCAAAATCCTCAGCCCATAGGATCCGCCTATGCCAAGCAATGCGCCGGCAAGCGCCGTTAGCGCCAGCGCGGGGAAAAGCAAGCGCGGTCTCGCCTCTGCGGCGGCCAGCGGCGGGGCCGGTGCGCTGGGCTCCCTGTCTGGCTCCTGCAATGGCGCTTCATCGGGGTCCGCCGCATGATGCGGTTTGTTGCTGCCACCGTCCCGCAAATCGTCTCCGGCTGCTTTCTGATCAAGCTCGCGCGCGCCAATTTCTTCTTCGGTTGATTTGGGCAGTTCGTCTTCGTTGCCAGCCATCGTGCACCTCGAATCGGCGCCTTTCTAATGGAACGCCTTGCACCGCGCAACGGTCCCTGGAGACGAGCCCATTGGAAAACAATCGCCCGGGCGCTCCACGGGGAGCGGGGCTCGTTTGGGTTGGGCAACAAGCAGCTCAAACCCGGCGGAGGTCCAAATCCTGTGGTCCGAGCGCGTTCCCCTCACGGCTAGCGGAAGCAAGTGCGCCGCCGCGGGGAGCTTTGATCAACGACAGGCTGGCACAAGCGAGCCCGGCAATAACAGGTTTACGACATAGCTTTCGGAGTGCTGGCCGGGATTTTGAGGCAAGAGTTGCGGGCTCCCGGCTTCACGCGAGAGAAATCTATTTGAGCGTTTATTGCGCAATTGAGGATGTGGCCGGCTATTGCCCAAATTTGCCGCGGGCGAAAGAAATGCGGGAGCCGTCCATATCTTACGCTTTTCGCATGGCATATGCGAATGTTCTTGGCAGACAGAGTCCCAATCGAAGATCATAATGCACACTGCAAGCAGTTGTTGAAAACGCTGGCCCTCATGCCGCCTAGCTTGCCTCCGCACAAAACGCGAGTATGCTTGCGGCAAGTTAAGTTTGCGCAGTTTAGTCAGCAGCTCGATGTTGCAGCGAAAAAAGTTTTGATATCGATTCTCTCGAGGTGAGTTTGCCAGCCAAATCGGGCATATTATTTTCTCACCCGTACGAGCTTTTTAGAAAATTCAGATCCGATAATGATGCCTGCCTATGACCG
>JAFMSB010000184.1 GCA_017353815.1 Methylocapsa sp.
GAAGATCCGTCCTTCCGTGTTTCGACCGATGCGGAATCAGGCCAGACCATTTTGAAAGGCATGGGCGAGCTTCATCTCGACATCAAGGTCGATATTTTGCGCCGGACCTACAAGGTAGATGCCAATATCGGCGCGCCGCAAGTTGCCTATCGCGAGAAAATGACGCGGCGGGTCGAAATTCTCTATACCCATAAGAAGCAGACGGGGGGCGCGGGCCAATTCGCAGAGGTCAAGATCATCTTCGAGCCGGACGAGGCGGGCAAAGGCTCGAACTTCGAGTCCAGGGTCGTGGGTGGCACGGTGCCGAAAGAATACATCCCTGGCGTCGAGAAAGGCGTCGACAGCGCGCTCGGCTCCGGTGTCCTTGCGGGGTTCCCGGTCGTCGATGTCAAGGCAACACTCGTCGACGGAAAATATCATGATGTGGATTCGTCGGTTCTGGCATTTGAGATCGCGGGGCGCAGCGCCTGCCGCGAGGCCTTGCAGAAAGCCAACTGCGTGCTGCTTGAGCCGATCATGAAGGTCGAAGTTACGACGCCTGAAGATTATACAGGCGCGGTCATGGGCGATCTTCTGGGCAGGCGCGGGCATGTCCATGGCCAAGACATGCGCGGCAATGCGGTCGTGATAAATGCCATGGTGCCGCTCGCCAATATGTTTGGCTATGTCAACCAGCTGCGGTCAATGACTCAGGGCCGCGCCAATTATACGATGCAGTTCGATCATTACGAGCAGGTCCCCGCGGGCGAAGCCGGGAAGATCCAGGCCAAGTATGCCTGATCCCTTGGGTGCCGCGCGTGAGGAAGATGTAGAGGAGCCGGACGATGGGCAAAGAAAAATTCGCACGCACAAAGCCGCATTGCAATATCGGTACGATCGGCCATGTGGACCACGGCAAGACGACGTTGACGGCGGCGATCACCAAGGTTCTGGCCGAAGCCGGCGGGGCAACCTTCACCGCCTACGATCAGATCGATAAGGCACCGGAAGAAAAAGCGCGCGGGATCACGATCTCCACGGCTCATGTCGAGTACCAGACTCAGAAGCGGCACTATGCCCATGTCGATTGCCCGGGCCATGCGGATTATGTGAAAAACATGATCACCGGCGCCGCGCAGATGGACGGTGCCATTCTGGTTGTCTCGGCAGCCGATGGGCCGATGCCGCAGACCCGCGAGCATATCCTCTTGGCAAGGCAGGTCGGCGTGCCGGCGATCGTTGTCTATCTCAACAAAGTCGACATGGTCGACGATCCGGAGCTCTTGGAGCTTGTCGAGCTTGAACTGCGGGAACTCTTATCAAAGTACAATTTCCCGGGAGACGAGATTCCGATTATCCGGGGCTCGGCATTGTTCGCGCTCGAAGGCCGCAATCCCGAGCTCGGACATCAATCCATTTTGAAGCTCATGGAAGCGGTGGATGCTTACATTCCCCAGCCCGAGCGGCCGGTCGACCAGCCCTTCCTGATGCCGGTTGAGGATGTCTTTTCGATTTCGGGCCGGGGCACCGTTGCAACGGGCAGAGTCGAGCGCGGCGCCATCAAGGTAGGCGAAGAGGTCGAAATCGTCGGCCTGCGCGCGACCCAGAAGACGACGGTGACCGGTGTCGAGATGTTCCGCAAGCTCCTCGATCAAGGCCAGGCCGGCGACAATATTGGCGCCCTCCTGCGCGGCACGAAGCGGGAAGAAGTCGAGCGCGGCCAAGTGTTGTGCAAACCGGGCTCAGTAAGGCCCCACACCAGATTCAAGGCAGAAGCTTATATCCTAACCAAGGACGAGGGCGGCCGCCACACGCCGTTCTTCACCAATTACCGGCCGCAATTCTATTTCCGCACCACCGACGTGACCGGGATCGTGAAGCTTCCGGAAGGTACCGAGATGGTGATGCCGGGCGACAATGTCACCATGGATGTCGAGCTCATCGCTCCGATCGCGATGGAAGAAAAGCTGCGCTTTGCCATTCGTGAGGGCGGCCGGACGGTCGGGGCCGGAGTGGTCTCCCAAATCACGGAATGAGACTCATGCTGTCTTGTCGCTGCCAGATGGGCACAAAGATGTGGGTCTGGCACCCCATGCCAAGGCTTAAGGCGATGGGCAGGGAATTTGTGAGATGAACGGGCAGAACATTCGCATCCGGCTCAAGGCGTTTGATCACCGGATCCTAGACACCTCGACGAAAGAGATTGTGTCAACGGCAAAACGAACCGGGGCGCAAGTGCGCGGGCCCATACCGCTGCCGACGCGAATCGAAAAGTTTACGGTCAACCGTTCGCCACATGTGGACAAGAAATCGCGGGAGCAATTCGAGATGAGGACCCACAAGCGGGTCCTCGACATTGTTGATCCGACCCCTCAGACAGTTGATGCTTTGATGAAGCTCGATCTTGCGGCGGGGGTCGATGTCGAAATTAAGCTCTAACCGGGACGGAGGTGCTCGCGTGAGCAGCTATTCGCGAGGCGGAATTCCGTCTGGCCTCTACAAGGAACGACAATCATGCGGTCAGGTGTCATCGCGAAAAAGATCGGCATGACGCGCGTCTTTACGGCTGCGGGCGAGCATGTGCCGGTCACGGTTTTGAAGCTCGATGGCTGTCAAGTCGTGGCGCAAAGAACTAAGGACCGCAACGGCTATTGTGCGGTCCAGCTCGGCACTGGCCGGGCAAAGGTCAAAAACGTCCCGAAGGCGGAGCGCGGCCGGTTCGCCGCTGCCAAGGTCGAGCCAAAACTGAAGCTTGTGGAGTTCCGCGTTGGGGAAGATGGCCTGCTCCCGGTAGGAGCAGAGATCATGGCCGGCCATTTCGTCGTTGGCCAATTTGTCGATGTGACGGGGACGAGCACGGGTAAGGGCTTTGCCGGGGCCATGAAGCGCTGGAACTTTGGCGGCCTGCGGGCCTCGCACGGCGTGTCGATCTCGCACCGCTCCCATGGCTCGACTGGAGGCAGGCAAGATCCCGGCAAGACCTTTAAGAACAAGAAAATGGCCGGCCATCTTGGCACCGAAAGGGTAACGACGCTGAACCTGCGCGTTGTCGAGACCGACAACGAGCGCGGCCTCATCCTCGTCGAGGGCGCAGTTCCCGGGACTTCGGGCAGCTGGATTTATGTCCGCGATGCGGTCAAAAAGACGCTGCCCGCAGAGGTTCCGAAGCCGGGAAAATTCCGGCTGCCCGAGGCTCTTTCGGGCGGGGCGGATGCGCAGACGGAGGCCTCCGCGTGAAGATTGAAATCACCTCGCTTGACGGCGAAGACGCGGGCTCAATTGAGCTTGACGATGCGATTTTCGGACTCGCGCCGCGCGAGGATTTGATCGCGCGCATGGTGCGCTACCAGCTCGCCAAGCGCCGCGCCGGAACGCACCAGACCCTCGGCCGCTCCGAGATCGCACGGACAGGAAAAAAACTCTATAAGCAGAAGGGTACGGGGTCGGCACGGCACGGATCGGGGGGCGTGCCGCAGTTTCGCGGCGGCGGGCGGGCGTTTGGCCCGGTGATGCGCTCGCACGCGCATGATCTTCCCAAAAAGCTGCGCGCGCTCGCTCTCAAACACGCGCTCTCCGCCAAGGCAAAGGAGGGCCTGATCGTGGTCTTTGCGAAGGCCCATTCGGAAGACGGCAAGACGAAGTCCTTGAAGACGAGCTTTGCCACGCTTGGCCTTACCAACGCCTTGGTTGTCGACGGGGCGGAGCTGGAGTCCAAATTTCAGCTTGCCGCCCGCAATATTCCCCAGATCGATGTGCTGCCGGTGCAGGGAATAAACGTTTACGATATCCTGCGCCGCGAGAAACTCGTGCTGACGAAAGCCGCGATCGAAGCCCTGGAGGCGCGCCTCAAATGAGCCCGGCGAGATTTGCCCACGATGCGGCGCACTATGATGTGATCGTTGCTCCCGTCATCACCGAAAAGGCGACGATGGTATCGGAAGCCAACCAGGTGGTATTCAAAGTCCGGAAGAATGCGACCAAATCCGAAATCAAGGCGGCGGTCGAGCATCTTTTCGATGTCAAAGTGGCCTCCGTCAACACGCTCATCCGCAAAGGTAAGCGTAAAATCTTCAAAGGCACGCGGGGCGTCCAAGCCAGCGTGAAAAAAGCCATCGTGAGGCTGGCCGAAGGCCACAAGATCGATGTCACAACGGGCCTGTGAGCAGATGCGAGGTTTACGCCGATGGCGCTGAAATCGTTTAAACCGGTGACCCCTGGGCTGCGTCAACTCATAATCGTCGATCGCGCGGGTCTTTATAAAGGCAAGCCGCTCAAGCATCTGACTGAAGCAAAGCCCAGTTCTGGCGGACGCAACAACAATGGCCGCATCACCGTGCGTTTCCGCGGCGGGGGCCACAAGCAGTGCTACCGGGTCGTCGATTTCAAGCGGCGCAAACTCGATATCCCCGCGAGGGTGGAGCGGCTGGAATATGATCCAAACCGGACCGCATTCGTCGCGCTGATCCGTTATGCGGATGGCGAGCGCTCCTATATCTTGGCACCGCAGAGGCTCGGCCCCGGCGACGAAGTGATCTCCAGCCTGCAGACCGATGTGAAGCCCGGCAATGCCATGGCGCTCGCCAATATTCCGGTTGGCACGGTTGTTCATAACATCGAGATGAAAATCGGCAAGGGCGCTGCGATTGCCCGGGCGGCCGGTACTTATGCGCAGGTCGTCGGCCGGGACGAAGGTTATGTCACTGTGCGCCTGAACTCAGGTGAGCAACGGCTCATTCACGGCCAGTGCTTTGCCTCGATTGGCGCTGTCTCAAACCCCGATCACATGAATACCGCGCTTGGCAAG
>JAFMSB010000185.1:0-3078 GCA_017353815.1 Methylocapsa sp.
ATGTCAACGTAGTGCTCTCCCGCTGAGCTACGCGCCCCTTGGGCAATTCATTCTTATAGGGCGATCCTTTCCGGTGCAAGCGGCCGCGAGCCGCCTGCCCGGCGTCAGCTCCGGATGAGCCGAAGCAGCCCGCGGTGGATTGCCTCATTGCCCGCGCAGATGGAGCCTTTGGCGAGCATGGCGGCGCCGCCTTCCGCATCGGTTACAAAGCCGCCGGCCTCCCGGACCATGACGATGCCTGCGGCAAGATCCCACGCCCGCAAATCCCGCTCCCAAAAACCATCGTAGCTGCCGCTGGCCACGAAGCAAAGATCGAGGGCGACCGCTCCGAGGCGGCGGATATTGCCCGCCTTCGCCATGACCGTTTTGAGCTCGGCGAGAAATTGCGGATGGTGCTTGGCCTTGCCGAGATGCGGAATGCCGCAGGCGATCAATGCGCCAGAAAGATCCTGGCGCGCCGCGACGCGCAGCCGGCGGTTGTTGAGGTAAGCGCCCTGCCCTTTTTCGGCGGCATAAATATCGCCGGTTGCGGGATTATGAATGAGTCCGGCAACAAGCTGGTTTTCGCGCTCAAGCGCAATCGAGATGGCGAAGATCGGCAAGCCGTGGAGGAAATTCGTCGTTCCATCGAGCGGATCGATGATCCATGTGTGGCTTTTATCGGTCCCGCTGACCGGACCGCTTTCTTCCAAAACAAAGCCATAGCCTGGGCGCGCTCTGCTCAAGGCGTCGACGAGAATATTTTCGGCGCGCTGGTCGGCGGCCGATACGTAATCGCCCGGCCCCTTGAGAGACACCTGAAGATTTTCCAATTCGCCAAAGTCACGCTTCAAGCCGCGCCCGGCTTTGAGGGCGGCAGCAACCATGACATTCATCAATGCGGATGTGATCATGAATTCATCGCTAGCTCAGAGCCGCAACGTCGATGGGCGGTGCAGCAGCGAGCAACGGGCATTTCGGCCTAGCTGGCTGCGATCTCTTAAACCCGCATCGGCATTAAGACGTAGAGAGCGCTCGCACCATCCCGGTCTTGCAAAAGCGTAGGGGCCCCCGGGTCTGCGAGCTTGAAGAGCATTGTGTCGCTGTCGAGCTGTTCGGTTATATCGAGCAGGTAGCGAGCATTAAACCCGATCTCGATGGGCGGCGCGTCATAATCGGCATCAATTTCTTCGGCTGCCGAGCCAAGATCAGGATTGGTGACCGAAAGAGTCAGTTTGGATTGGGCGATAGTGAGCTTTACGGCGCGTCCGCGCTCCGAGGAGATTGTCGCGACCCGGTCGACTGCCACTTTAAATTCCTGACGGTCCACGGTGAGCCGTTTGTCATTGCCGGAAGGAATGACCCGCATGTAGTCGGGAAACGTGCCGTCGATCAATTTGGATGTCAGCACGATTTGCCCGGCGCTTGCCTGCAGCTCGCCGAAGGTGAAGCGGGCCTTGGCCTGCGAAATTTCCGCCCGGACATCTTGTTCGGTGTCCTCAACGAGCTTTTGGATCTCCGCCACCGCCTTGCGCGGCACGATGATGCCCGGCATGCCCGCCGATCCCTTCGGCGCAGGAATTTCCACCCGCGCAAGCCTGTGACCGTCGGTTGCGACGGCACGCAGTAACGTATGCCCTTCCACATCCACGGTATGCAAGAAAATGCCATTGAGATAATAGCGCGTCTCTTCGCTCGAGATTGCAAATTGCGTTTTGTCGATCAAGCGCTTGAGACCGGCCGCCGGAAGCATGAAACTGTACGTCAGATCATCCGCGCTGAGGCTCGGGAAATCGTTATCGGGCAGGGATTGAAGAGCGAATCGGGAACGCCCGGATCGCAGCTGCATTTGCGTGGAGTCGCCGCGCGATTCGAGTGATACTTGCGCGCCATCCGGGAGCTTGCGTACGATCTCATAGAGAACATGCGCAGGAACTGTCGTGGCGCCGGGCAAGCCGACATCCGCCGCCAAACGGTCGACGATCTCGAGGTCGAGATCGCTCGCCTTAAGCAGCAAAGAGCGATCTCCGGCGCACAATAAAACATTCGAGAGTATCGGAATGGTGTTCCGGCGCTCGACGACGCGATGCACATGCGCGAGGGATTTCAACAGATGCGCTCTTTCGAGGGTGACTTTCATGCCGGAATTCCAGTGAGGATTCGGTTCGATCCTTCATAATTGCCGCGGGCGGGCGAAAGGGGGCTGACTCTGGCGCGGCTTTGGCCATTTCGCAAGCGCCGCGCGGGGTTTCATCCAGGGCTTTTTTCTAAGTATCCAAGAGCGGCCAGCAAAACCCAGCCTTTACCTGCCCTTAATCGCGTCGATCCTAAAAGAAAAAATGGCACCGCCTGCTGGAGGAGCGCCAGCACTTTCCGTGGAGAGAGGCACGCCGCTCACGGCACGGCTAAATTCCTGCCGCGCTTTTAGCCCGAAGCCGGCTCGCCAGCGCCGATCGAGGTCATTAAGCAGTGCGGCATCAAAGCGCAAGGTCACCGATCCCGGGCAGAAAGCGGCATTCGCTGGCAAGCTTCATCCTCTATTGGGGCACAATCGCCGCGTTTTGGGGCTTTATGGCCGCCGCCGTGGCAGTTGCCTACGAGGCAGCGATGCTGCCCCCGATCGACACCTTAACGGTTCCCAAACGGCCGCCCAACATCGCCATTCTCGATGCAAAGGGGGTTTTGCTCGCCAACCGGGGAGACACCGGAGGCGCGGCGGTCAAACTCGCGAGCCTCCCAGCCTTTGTGCCAAAAGCCTTCATTGCGATCGAAGATCGCCGCTTTTACTCGCACTTTGGCATCGACCCCCTTGGGATCTTTCGCGCTCTTTCTCATAATCTCGCAGGCGGCGGCGCTGTTCAGGGCGGCTCTACGCTCACCCAGCAGCTCGCCAAAAACCTCTTTTTGACGCAAGAAAGAACCGTTTCGCGTAAAATTCAAGAGGCAATCCTTGCACTTTGGCTTGAGCACAAATACACGAAAAACCAGATTCTCGAGCTTTATTTGAACCGCGTTTATTTTGGCTCGGGCGCTTATGGCATCGAGGCGGCAGCACAAAAATATTTTGGCCATGGCGCTCGCGAGCTCACCCTTCCCGAG
>JAFMSB010000185.1:3088-3462 GCA_017353815.1 Methylocapsa sp.
AGGCGGCCATGCTCGCGGGCCTCGTGAAGGCCCCCACAAGGCTCGCACCCAACCGCAACCCGTCGGGCGCAAATGAACGCGCGCAGCAAGTCGTTCAAGCGATGGCCGAGGAAGGATACATCACCCAAGCCATGGCGCGGCTCGCCAATGCGCATCCCGCCCATGCGCTGTGCAATCGCAACAATAATTCGGTCAATTATGCCGCCGATTATGTGATGGACACACTCGACGACACGATCGGTGCAATCGATGCTGATGTCATCGTGGTAACGACGCTTGACGCCTCGCTGCAGGAGGGGGCGCAAATGGCCCTGCGGGAAGTGCTTGATCGCAAAGGCGCGGCATACGGGGTAAGCCAGGGCGCGCTCGTGGCG
>JAFMSB010000185.1:3472-4753 GCA_017353815.1 Methylocapsa sp.
TGGCGATCAATCCGGATGGCGCAATCAAGGCGCTCGTCGGAGGCCGCGACTACACCGAGAGCGAATTTGACCGCGCAGTCGCCGCGAAGCGGCAGCCAGGCTCGGCATTCAAGCCTTTCGTTTATCTGGCGGCGCTCGAAGCGGGCCTCACCCCTGCTACCGTGCGCGATGATGCGCCGATCAATGTGAAAGGCTGGCAGCCAGAAAATTATTCTCGCGCCTTTTACGGCCCTGTCACGCTCACCCAGGCGCTCGCGCTTTCGTTAAACACCGTCGCGGTCCGGCTCGCCCTCGAAGTCGGGCCGAAAACGATCGCCAAGACCGCGCACCGCCTCGGAATCGAATCGGAGCTTGAACCAAATCCCTCGCTTGCGCTCGGCACTTCGGAGGTCACTCCGCTCGAGCTTGCGAGCGCCTACGTTCCTTTTGCCAATGGCGGGATAGGCATTCAACCGCACATAATCACCAAAGTGAAGACAACAAGCGGCAAGCTCCTCTACCAGCGCCGGAGCGCGGGTAGCGGAAGAGTCATCGGTCCCAATATTGTGGCGATGATGAATGAAATGCTGGCGGAAACCCTGCTGAGTGGCACGGCGCGGAAGGCTTCGCTGCCCGGCTGGCAGGCGGCAGGCAAGACCGGCACTAGCCAAGACTTTCGCGATGCTTGGTTTATCGGCTACACCAGCCATCTCGTTGCAGGTGTGTGGCTTGGCAATGACGACAATTCGCCGACTAAAAAGGCGTCTGGCGGAAATCTGCCCGTGGCCATCTGGTCGCGCTTCATGCAGATCGCGCACCAAGGCGTGCCGCCGCTGCCGCTTCCAGGCGGCGGCTGGCGCGAAAACCCAGTGACTGCCGCGGTCGGGCGCATTGCGGAGAGCATTGGCCTTGGCTTTTTTGGAAGGCCGGAACCGCGCGCTGCTCAGAGCCCGCCGCCGCCCGCAGCCGGCTTCGACGGCAGGCCGGTGCCACCCGCCGACATCCCAAACCCGTAATAGCCTGCCTCTTTCGCTGCGTCACACCGGGCCGTTCGAGCCTTGGCGATGCTCTGCCCGGCGGTTTACAAGCCGCTGCCAAAAGCCGGGCGCGGGCACGGTGTCGTCGCGCTTTCCGGCTTTTGCTGCCAGCTCGGCCGCAGGCTCGAAATTCGCGACCGGCAGCCATCCCTCCCATGAGGAATTTCCTCGATTCCCACGGCTTCAATTTCTCATTGTCCATCAGCCTATTTGCGACAAAAACAAAGTCGGCTTGCATGAACAAGCCGTAATAATAACACTGGTC
>JAFMSB010000017.1 GCA_017353815.1 Methylocapsa sp.
TCAAGCAAAACTTTGGTGCAACCGGGATCCCGCGGCGGCAGCGCTCATTCCGCCCGGCCGCTCCCGAAAAGAACTCTGGGCGTGAGTTCACGGCGGGGTTGCGCGAAATGAAGAAGAATTTTCTCCTTTCAGCGGTGTTGGTGTTTTTCCCGAGCATCGTTATCGCGGGTCAGGCCGCGGTACCAGCGGTCCCGCCAGGGGCGGTCCTGACGTATCACAACGACCATTTCCGGACGGGCTGGCAGCAACATGAGAAAATCTTAACCAGCGCCAACTTTCCTGCCACCTTCGGCATTCTTCAGAGAGTGACGCTCAAGGATCAGGTCGATGCGCAACCGCTCGTCGTGCCGGGCCTGACAATTAACGGGGGCAAGGATATTGTTATTATTGCCGACGAGTCCAACAATGTCTACGAGATCGATGCCGCAACTGGCACGATTGTCAAACAAAAGAACCTGGGGCCACCTGTTCCCAGGCCGCTAGATTGCGGCAACAATGGCCCGAACGTGGGAATCAACAGCACCCCCGTCATCGATTGGCCCTCGCGAACGATATTCCTCATCGCTTACATCGACGGCTCCCCGCCAAGCTATCGGCTCCATGCCCTCGACCTGAACACCTTGTCGGACAAGGTAGCCCCTGTCACGGTTGCCGCAAGTCACAAATTATCGGATGGCTCTCTCTATACTTTCAACGCCTCTGTTCAACGGCAACGGCCGGGGCTGCTCCTTTCAAATGGCGTCATTTATGCCGGATTCGGCAGCTTCTGCGATTTCAGTCCCGGCAAATCGCGCGGCTGGCTTTTGGAATGGAAATGGAACTCAAGCACGCCCTCGCTTACACCAATTGGAGGGGTACCGGAGCCCGGCCAGCTGGATGACAAGGACGTAAACTGCCCTTCGTCCTTTCCCTGTTCGTCGACCAACTTCTTCTTATCCTCAATTTGGATGTCGGGCTATGGCATTGCTGCCGATACAGCCGGAAATGTGTTCTTCTCGACCGGAAATTCGGACAACTCTGGGGCCAAATCTTCGACATGGGACGGCGTAAACAATATTCAGGAAAGTGTCGTGGAGCTTTCGCCATATCTGACGAGAATTATCGGCGTTTTTTCGCCAAACTCGGCATTTGGCTCGTTCAGCCCAAACACGCTGCAGCTAGACCGAAACGATACGGATCTGGGATCGGGTGGGGTGCTGTTGGTGCCGCCGTTGAGCGGGCATTATCTTGCCGCGGCAGCGGGCAAAGACGGAAGGTTATTTCTGTTTGATCGCCAAAATCACGGTATGAATACTTTAAAACTCCTCCAAACAATCCTGGGACCTGCATGCTGGTGCGGCCCATCCTACTTCGTAGGACCGGATGGCCTTGGCCGCGTTGTAACCAGCAAGGGCAAATTCGCACGCACTTGGCGGATCAATGCAGGATCCTCTTCACCAAGCCTATCCCTCGAGCCAGGTGCGGCACTCATTACGTCGGGGCAAGATCCGGGATTCTTCACGGCAATTTCGTGCACTACGTCCGGGATCGCATACGGAAGATGCGCGCCGGGGAGTGCGATAATTTGGGCGGTTTCGCGCCCAAATCCCACCTCGGCCAATGGCTTTAGCACCGCCGTCAATCTCCATGCTTTTTCGGCGGTTCCAAGCGGCGGAAGCTACCGGCTCCTTTTCGGTCCGGCGCAAGCAGGATTTTGGCCGAACATTGGCGGCAACGCGAATATTGTACCGGTTGTCTCGAACGGAAGGGTCTATGTCGCTTCCAATAAGCTCCTGACAATTTTCGGCGTTCGAGGCCCTGCCCCAAGCGCCCGCTTTCCCGCGCAGCAGCCAATTGCAACCCTCGGCAGTGCTTTTTCGATCTCCGGGATTCTCGTCGATATCCAGGGGGCGACCCTCACTTTCAAAAATCGCAACGGCAAAAACAGGCAAATCGACGCTTCCGAGGCGATGAAAAATGAGCGCGTCGCTGCCGCCCTGATCAAAGGCAAGCCTTTTACCGCCGTAGGATCGTCATTTACTGCAACTGGCTCGCCGCTCGCAGAGGCGATATACCGGGCCAGGGGCAATACGGGCGATGAATGGCCGCCGGACAAAGATCCAAATTTGGCGCCGTGAAGAATCGGCGTAAGATTGCTTTGAACCCGGGATGCCTTTTTTCTGCTAAGGCGATATAATCGTCGCCTGAAGGCGGCCCGAGAAAAGGCGTTTAGTATCGTCATATTATCGTCATATATTGACTTAGCTTATTTTTCTGCCAGAATTAAAAATAACACAGACATCTCCATAAGAATACTGAGGGTGGCTATGAAAAACAAGTTATTGTTCGGCGCGTTAACGGTTTTCGGGCTGGTCTTAGCGCTGGGCGCCGCCGCCGCACAGGCGACCTTGATGACCGAAGGCGAAACGGGCACGCCAATCGAAGTGGGGCCAGCCGTTGATCGCGCTTCGACTGGGAATCCCGTGAGGGTCACGACCTACCATTACGATACTTTCAGAACCGGCTGGAATCCTCATGAAACAACGCTGACCGCGACCGGATTTCCTGACGGTAAGGGTAGCCCCTTCGGCATAATTGCCGCGCAGACGGGCCTGGACGATCAGATCGATGCCCAGCCGCTCGTCATGCCTGGTCTTACGATCGCCGGCGGCACTCACGATGTGGTCTACGTTGCGACGGAATCAAACACGGTCTATGCGCTCGACGCCTCAACCGGCGCCATCCTTAAGTCGCGCAACCTCGGAGCTGCCGTTCCCTCTGGGCCTGGCGCTCGTCACCCGCACGACTGCCCTAACAATGCGCACCATGTGGGAATTAACGGCACCCCAGTCATCGATGCGGCTACGAACACGTTATATTTAATCGCCTACGTAAACGGTTCGCCACCAACCTATTTTCTTCATGCCCTCAATCTGAGCACACTGACGGACAAGGTTGCTCGCCAGCCAATCAACGCATCGAATACGTCGCATAAATTGGTTAATGGCGCGAAGTACACCTTCAACCCCGACCATCAGCGGCAACGTCCCGGTCTGCTCCTGATGGACGGCAAGGTTTACGCTGGATTCGGCAGCTTTTGCGACTTTTCAGCCGTGGACTCGCGCGGCTGGCTTTTGGGATGGGACGTTAGCAAAATAGCCAGCGGCACCATAACCCCGCTCCCGGCGAATAAGCTCGACGACACCGACGTAACCTGCCCGTCGCCGTTCCGTTGTTCGAGCACGAGCTTTTTCCTGTCGTCAATCTGGATGTCGGGCTATGGCCTTTCAGGCGTTTCGCCTAACATATTCTTCGCGACCGGAAATTCCGACTGCAATTTCTACACGTCCCCCGAAAAATGCCCTTCCGCGACGACCTATGACGGCGTGAACAATATTCAGGAAAGTGTGGTGAGGCTAAACGAAGATCTAAGCCAGGCCGGGATATTCACGCCGTCGAATGTATTTGGCATCGATCGGGCTGATGGGGATCTTGGATCAGGAGGCGTGCTCGCGCTGCCGACGCAGAGCGGGAGCGCTCCATATCTCCTTGTGGCAGCGGGCAAAATCGCAGTCGGAAAACTGTATTTGCTCAACCGCCTCCCAGCTCCGGGCAGCAGCAAGATGACGGTCCTCGACTCCCATGCCATCGAGAATTGCCATTGCGGACCGGGCTACTTTGTGGGCCAGGATGGTGTCCCTCGCATCGTGACCAGCACCGGTCACACCAGCAGCAATAGCTCTGCCTTTCTTCGCACTTGGCTCTTGAATCTATCGCCCTCACCGAAACTGAGCCCAGGGGGGACTGCGACCATCAACTCTGGACAAGACGGTGGATTTTTTACCGCGGTTTCGTGCAACTCCGCGAAAAAAGCTGGGCAATGCGACCCTGGGACCGGAATAATCTGGGCGGTGAGCCGGCCGACCGGCACTCCAACCACGGTCAACCTATATGCTTTTGGGTCGTACGCCGTCTCGGGAGCGCTCCCGCAACTTTTTGTGGGGGCAGCAGGATCTTGGCCACATCTCAACGGTAATGCCAATATCGTCCCGGTCGTCGCCAACGGAAAGGTGTATGTCGCTTCTGCTTTCCTGGACGGTTCGGGACAGACGCGGGGACAGCTCGATATCTTCGGCGCATGCGCCAGCGGCTGCCCGAAAGCACTGGTGATGGTATCTCCAGTTAGTCCGCTGCCCACCCCCTACGCGGTCAGCGGGATCCTCCAAACAGTCAGCGGCTCAACTCTCACCCTCAAAAAGCGCACGGGCGGGAGCGCGACGGTTGACGCTTCGCAAGCAATGGCGAACCAGGCAGTAGGGACGCCTCTCAACCCAGGGGTTGCTTTAACCGCGGCAGGATCTTCGATCGACCCAAAGGGTGCGCTGGCCGCAGACGCGATTTACCGGGCGAAGGGCGAGTCGGGCGACTTATGGCCGCCGGACAAAGATCCAAATTAGCCGTCCGTGAAGAATTTGCTTTGAATCCGGGATGTCCTTTTTCCGGTAAGGCGGTAGGCCCGCAAAGCCCGCGAGAAGAACATGGGCAGTGTTTGGCTTCTTGACGAACTTCGCCCCTTGCACATGCTCCCGCCTGTGCCGCTGCTTGTCGCAAGCGGATTTGGCGCGCGGCATCGTGCCTATTAACCCGCCCGGCAGCGAACCAATGAATTTCTGCCGCCTCGACTCCAGCAAAAACCTGACAATTACAGTCGCGAACGAAGGGGGTCAGGACGCGCCAGCTTCAAGGACTGCCATCGCGGCCAGCGATGGGCTGTTTGCTCTGGAAACGCCCCTCGTCGCGGCCGTAAAATCGGTAGACATTTCGTTTCCTCTTCCCGCAGGCTGCTTCAACCCTCATTGCAGGTTCGCGATACCGTCAATTTCAGTCATCGGCTCAAAGAGCTCACGGAGGTCAACAACAGCGCAAAAGGAGTCTGTCTTGCGCTCGATTCCTGGCTTAAACGCCGGATGTCGCCAGAGCGTCCAATATTAGGCGGATCGATTTGGAATCTGGCGGCGCGCCCTACTCCCGCGCCGCCGTAGAGCGAGGCCCCTTTACTGCGGGTTTTCGAGGCTGAAAGTCTCGGACGTCTCGTCGTAGGCAAAGAGCTCGCCGTAACGGCCCCAATTGACCACGCTCTTTAAGGTCCGGTCGGCGTAATCTTCGGACATATAGTCTTCGAGCTCTTCCAAAAAGCGGGCGGCGCGCGCAGCATGCGTTGGCCGTTCGTCGAGCACGAGCTTTATGCGTGCGGCAAGCGGCAAATAGGCGAGAAGGTGATCGCCAAAGAGTTTTTTCCGCACATCGACGTCGGCGTCGGCAAAACGCTTTCCCGCCGCGGTGAGCTTTATGTCGCCCTCCTCGATCTCCGCAAACCGCAAGAGCTGCAGCGTCTCGGCGACCGGGAAGAGCTCGTCGATCTCCATATTGAGACTGTCGGCAATTGCTGGAAGATCGGCGCGGCCCGAATAAGGTTCGGCGGCGATTTCCTCGATCATGCCGGCGATCGTATTGGTTGAGACGCGCGGCAAGGCCATCGCGAGGCCGAGACCGGGAAATGCGGTCGCACGGCCCGCGGCAGCGGGCTCCAGCCGCTTCGTCATCAATTCGTAGATTTTATCGACCAGTTGCCGGAACTCGGGATCGAGCCGGTTCCTCGGGTGCTGCAATTTAACCGGAATTTCGGCCGCGATTTTTCCCGGATTGCTTCCGAGCACGATGATGCGGTCGCACATCAGCACGGCTTCCTCGATATTGTGGGTCACCATGAGGATGCTCTTGATCGGCATGCGCCCTTCGACCCAGAGATCGAGGAGGTCGGTGCGCAAGGTTTCCGCGGTCAAGACGTCGAGCGCGGAAAATGGCTCGTCCATCACCAAAATGTTGGGATGGACGACGAGCGCGCGGGCGAAGCCGACGCGCTGGCGCATGCCGCCCGACAGCTCCTTCGGGAAGGCCGATTCGAAGCCGTCGAGGCCGATGAGGTCGATTGCCTTAAGCGCGCGTTTGCGCGCTTCCTCCTTGGCAATCTGCTTGGCCCTCAGCCCCAGCTCGACATTGGCGAGGACGGTGAGCCAGGGAAAAAGAGCAAAGCTCTGGAAGACCATGGCGATGCCCTCGACGGGACCGCGCACCGGCTGCCCCAGATAGCGCACCTCGCCGGCGGACGGCTCAATCAAGCCCGATACGATGCGCAAAAGCGACGACTTGCCGCAACCCGAGCGCCCCAAGAGACCGGCGATCTCGTTCCCCTTCAGGTCGAGAGAAATATTGTCGAGGACGGCAGGCCCTTTTTCGCCCGCGCCCGTCTGGTAGCGGTGGGAAATGTTGCGGACCTCGAGCAGCCTGTTTTTGCCTGCGGCCAGATCCTGTTCAAGAGCGGGTTGCATGCGATGACCTCGTTTCAATCCAGGCGCAGCCGCTTTTCGGCAACGCTATAAAGCGGGCGCCACAAGCAGCGGTTGAATACAATCACAAAGAGCGACATGACCGCCACGCCAAGCACGATTCGAGGATAATCGCCGCCGACGGTCGCTTTGGCGATATAGGCGCCAATGCCATGAGCCGCAATCGTGTCGTTTCCCCATTTGACGTATTCCGCGACTATCGCGGCGTTCCAGGAGCCTCCCGATGCGGTCAGCGCGCCGGTCACAAAATAAGGGAAGATACCCGGAAGAATGACCTTCCTCCACCAGTCAATCCCATGAATACGGAAGCTTGCGGACGCTTCCTTGAGGTCGTTTGGAAATGCCGAGGCGCCGGCAATGACGTTGAAGAGAATGTACCATTGGGTGCCGAAGATAATGAGAAAGCTCAGCCAAATGTCGGGGTTGAGCGAGAATTCGATCACGAGAAAGGCGGCGATGGGGAAGAGCACATTGGCGGGAAAGGCAGCAAGGAATTGCGCCAGGGGCTGAACCTTTTCCGCGATTGCGGGCCTTAGCCCGATCCAGACGCCCGCGGGCACCCAGACGAGGCTCGCGAGCGCCATGAGGAGCAGGACACGCAGCATGGTAAAGACGGTGTAGAGCACGCTTTCCCCGAGATCGCTCCAACTGAGCTCTTGGCGGATATATCCAGCGATGGATGATGCCGCCCAGGCGGCGCCAAGAGCCAGAATGAGAAACCAGACTAGATCGGCGGCGCGGCTCAGCAGCGGGAGGCGGCGCGGTTTTGTTTTGCGCGGCCGGGGGGGCAAGGGCAGCTCCATGCGCCAGAGCGCAATCGTCTGGAACAGGTTTGCCGGGATGCGAACCAAGGCGCGCAACCAGCGGGTCCTCGCGAACAGCTCCGCCACGAGCGATTTTTCGGCCTTCTGCCCGGCAGTGAGCTCAACGCGGAAGCGCGCGCCGGAGGCAGCAAGAGGCCGGAACAGAAGCTGGTCGTAAGCGATAATGACGGCAAGCATCGCGACGATGGCGGCAAAGACGGCGTCGATCCGCTTCTCTTCGATGGCGAGAGCAAGGTAGGAGCCAATGCCCGGCAGCTTGATTGTCGTGTCGCCAACCGAAATGGCTTCAGATGCGACAACGAAGAACCAGCCCCCGGACATCGACATCATCATATTCCAGATGAGTCCGGGCATCGCAAAGGGGGTCTCGAGCTGCCAGAAGCGCTGCCACCCGGAAAGACCAAAGCTACGGGCGACCTCGTTTAAATCGCGCGGCACGCCGCGCAGCGACTGATAGAAAGAAAAGGCCATGTTCCAGGCTTGCGAGGTGAAGATGGCAAAGACGGCCGCGCATTCGGCCCCAAGGATGGATCCGGGAAATAGCCCCAAGAAGAATGTCACCGTGAAGGAGAGGAAGCCCAGGATCGGCACCGACTGCAAAACATCGAGCAAAGGGATGAGCAAAATCCCGGCCCGCCGGCTCTTTGCGGCAAGGGTTGCATAGGTGAAAGTGAAGATGAGTGCGGCAACCATGGCGGCAAACATCCGCAAGACGGTGCGCAGGGCATAGTAAGGCAAATCCCCATAATCGAGGGAAACGGCGGTGGCTTCGGGCGCGGCGAGCGGGAGACCGAGACCGCGCGCGGCTTCGACAATCGCGACAAAACTCGCGATGATTAGCAAAAACGCAAGCAGATCGTACTGGTTGGGGAGAGCCGTGCGGCCAAGTGAGGTGAAGGCGACGAAACGGGACAACATGGGCTCAGTTTCAAAACTTTCGTGCGGTTGCGGGCCGGGCGAGGGAGCAGAAAGGGCGAAGGTCAGGGGGTAGACCGCCGCAGTGTTACCTCGCCAATTCATATAAAGGAAACATGACAGCAACGCTCTTCCCGGGCGAGCGGAGCCAGGTTAACCAAATCCGGCACATGGGCGCCGTAATGCCATTATTTTGGCGTCTTAACGGCATATTTCGAATTAGATGCTAATTTGAGCAAGTTTCCGGTTGGCGCGATCTTCATGCGGCATTTATCCCACAAGCTGTTGTTCCTTGGCACGAAATTATGGCTTGGCGCGGCGCTGCTCGCCGGCGGATGTGCGGGCAGCATAGCAGGAGATGGGCTGCTCCAGAAACCGGGCGATTACCAAGTGGGCGGGATCGACGTTTCCAAATATCAGGGGGACATCGACTGGAACGGTGTGCGCGGCTCGGGGGTGCGCTTTGCCTGGATCAAGGCCACCGAGGGCGGCGACCGGGTCGATGAGAAATTTGCCCAGAATTGGGAGGGAGCAAAAGCCGCGGGCGTGCCGCGGGGCGCTTACCATTTCGCCTATTGGTGCCGGCCAATGCAGGAGCAGGCGGCATGGTTCAAGGCCCATGTCCCAAACGACCCTGCCGCCTTGCCGCCGGTCCTTGACGTCGAATGGACCGGGCATTCCAAGACCTGCCCGAAAAAAGTGCCGCGCGACTTCGCCCTCGCGCAAATGAAGATCATGCTTGCGGCGATGGAAGAAGCCTATGGGAAAAAGCCCATCATTTATACATCGATCGACTTCCATCGCGACGTCTTGGAGGGCGAGCTTCTTGATTACCCCATCTGGGTGCGCAGCGTGAAATGCCATCCCTCGCTCAAATATGGCAGCCGCCACTGGCGTTTCTGGCAGCATACCTCCGAAGGCCGCGTTGCCGGAATTCGCGGCAATGTCGACCGCAATGCGTTCAATGGCTCGCTCAAGGAATGGCAGGTGTGGCTCGGAACCAACAAGGCCCTGGCCGATACCAAGGAGGCGCCCGCCCAACGGCCGCCGGCAGATGTCGGCTTATCTGTTGCTAAAGGAACCTGAGCACGGCGGGGAGGGCCCCTTTCCCGGCTCACTTCGCCTCAATAAGCTTTGTCTTGCGGCGGCGGTCCCAGAGATAATAGGCAAGCGCGCCCGCCAGAATGACGCCCGAGGCAAGAAAAGCATAGACCACCTGGCGCGACCCCCCGCCAACCGTCATGCCGAGCCTTCCCGACATGACCATGTCCTGATTGTCCCGGACTGTGACAAGCACGGTGTATTTGCCCGCCTTCTCGAAACTCGTGTTGAGCGTAATCACTCCGGTCGGATAGGTCTTGGGCGGCTGATAGACGAGCGTGACCGGATCGAGACTCTTATCGGATGCGGTCTTTGCAGTTTCCTCGCCGCTCACGATGCGGACCTCGGTCGCAAGATCGCGCAGCCCTTTCGAATCGGATGTGAGCGTGACCACGGCGGGCCCGGCAGCGGGAATATCCTCGCAGGAATCATCCAAGGTGCCGGAGAGGTAGACGGCGACCTTCAGCTCATGCATTCCGGCCATCAGCATGCAGCCCATGTTCATATTCATGTCCATGAGGCTCGAATCCTGGGCTCGCCCCGGCGTGCCGAGAATTGTAAATCCTAAGGTCAAGGCTGCCGCAACCCGGCCAATTCCACGCATCGGTTGATTTCCTCCCGGATGATTTGACCGCCTTGTACTAAGAGGGCGGAGGCTTTGCCAACCGGCGAGCTCATAGCTCGCCGAACCGCGCCAGAGCCTTTTGCGCGATCATGCGCGCGATGGGAATAGCCGAAGTTGCCGCAGGCGAAGGCGCGTTGCAGACATGCAGCATGCGCGCGGTTTCCTCGAAAAGGAAATCATGCATCAGGGTGCCGTCCTGCATGACCGCTTGGGCGCGAATACCGGCTGTGGGAAGTCCCAGATCGGCCAGGGTGAGACTCGGGCAATATTTGCGGCACTGCGCAAGATAGGCGCTTTTCCAAAGCGAATTCCGCAGCTCCTTGATCCCTGCTGCGAGATTGTTGCGGGCAAGGCGCCAAAAGCCTGGATAGGCGAGGGTGCTCGCGGCATCCTTGAGATTTAGGGAAAACTTTTCATAACCCTCGCGGGCAAGTCCCAGCACCGCATTGGGGCCTGCGAGGATTCTTCCATCGATCGTCCGGGTCAGGTGAATGCCGAGGAAGGGCAGCTCGGGGCCGGGTATCGGATAGATGAGATGGTTGATGAGACCGGCGCGCGATTTCGGCAAGGCGTAGAACTCGCCCCGGAACGGCACGATCCGGTGTTTGATCTTAAGGCCCGCGAGCTGCGCGAGCCTGTCCGATTGGAGTCCCGCGCAAACGATAAGCATATGCGCGCGCCAGCTCTGGCCGGAAGAGGTAATCTCGACGGCGTCCGCCTCTTCCCGGATCGCGGCGATCTCCGCGCCGAGCCGGACTTCCGCGCCCTCGGCCGCGAGTATCTTTGCGAAGGCAGAGGCCACTGCCTTAAAATCGACGATCGCGGTCTCCTGGATCAGCAGCGCGCCTAAGCCGCAAATGTTTGGCTCCAAGCGGCTGAGGCCGGCTGCCTCGATCCGCTGGGCTTCCACCCCATTTTGTTTCGCACGCTCGAGGAGGACATCCATCCGGGAAAGCTCGGCTTCGCTCGTTGCAACAAGGAGCTTGCCGCAGGTTTCGAATTTTATGCCCTGCTCCAAACAGAAGGCTTTCATGGCCGCTGCCCCCTCGCGGCAGAAGCGGGCCTTTAGGCTGCCCGGCGCATAATAGATTCCGGCATGGATCACGCCGCTGTTGTGGCCCGTCTGGTGTTGCGCGACGGCGCCTTCCTTCTCGAGCACAATGAGCGAGGCTCCAGGGCGCGTGCGCAGAATTTCGGCGGCGGAGGCGAGGCCGGCAATGCCCGCGCCAACGATGGCGAAATCGTAAATCATCAAACGCTCTTTTCTGGCAGCAACGCCGTTGCGGCTATCCCCTTACACCAGCTTTGCGAGGACAAAACAATACTTGCCAGATGCGGCAGGTAAATGGTGGCCCGGCCTGCGGGGGCGCCCGGTGAGCGGCCTTCGACTAGACCTTCCAGTCCTGCGTCATCGCGTTCTAGGGCCTGTTGGGATTCATCGGGAGTTTAGTATGGCAGAGGCGAGGTAGATCATTGCTGAGAAGCTTCGGCCGGTTTTTTCGGCGCGTATGGCGACGTCTGACACCGTACTACTTAAATCATGGAAAGATTGCCCATACTCGGTCATTCGCTCGTTTGCGTGCCCAGTAATTTCGGTGACGACGACATCCGGCTTTTCTACAGCCGTTCCCAATTTCCCGAAATCTTGGCCTACGAAATCAGACGGTTTTGGCTGCGGGCGGGCTGACTCTTGCGCTCCTTGGGACGGCGGCGGCGGCGCCAGCGGCCCTTCGGGCACGAGCGGGACCCCTCGGCCATGCTCGACATCTTCTTTCGGAGATTCTTCGCCTCGCACCCGCCGCTCTTCGTAGCTTTTGTCTTTCTCATTGGATGCGACGTCCGTCGGATCATCCGCGCCGCCGGTAGCCGCGGAGCGCCCCTCCACTACGCCTTCGCCTATGCCCGCGCCACCGGAAGTCCATTGGCCACTCTCGCGGCCGTTTCCGGCGGGGACGCGGGCAGCGAATAGCTGCAAAGCCTCATCCTCGCCGCATGGCGGCAGGTTCGCATGGGCGAGATGGGTATAAGCAAGCGCTTTGTCGCCATTGTTCCAGAGCTCGCAAGCACGAAGAATTTTAACGAGAAGATAGGGCTCGATTGGCCGCTCATTTGCCGTAGCAAGCAACGCCCGCGCGCGCGGCTCATCATCAAGCGCAAGCAGAAGTACGCAACCTTTATCCCGCGCGAATTTCGCGATGGACTGCGCCGACTTTAAAAATCTCGCGACAAATCGTCAGTCAATTGGCCTGCGGGCGTGAAAGGACCTTATTACTTTCTCCTCGTTCCTACTTGCGTTTCCGTCATAAAAGAGACGGACCAATTCGAATTCATGAGGCCATGGCTCCTCGTAGGAATAGCCTTCGAGGTCATAAAGGTAGCCTCTGTTAATGGTGAGGAGAAATCCGGCACCCTGCTTAAGCCGGGTTAGGTCTGCGTTTACATCACCGAAACTGAACGATGGCGACCCGGGAAGTGGAGGTATTTCGCGAGGCACGGAAAGATAGGTGAAAAACCCTGCTCCGGTCATTTCCCGCTTTATGACAGCTGACGCTCGATACTGACGAAGGAGAATTTGAAATATTTCTGATTTGCCGTCGAGCAATTTTTCGAGAACTGCTTTCTCAAGCGCTGCCTGCGTTGTCATGGAAAAATCGTGCCTAATTTAACGGTGCCATCGCT
Organism: Methylocapsa sp.; assembly: GCA_017353815.1. Classification (GTDB taxonomy): domain Bacteria; phylum Pseudomonadota; class Alphaproteobacteria; order Rhizobiales; family Beijerinckiaceae; genus Methylocapsa. The sequence goes on from JAFMSB010000017.1 coordinate 12,531, forward strand.
CATAACCTTGCCCCTAACGGTTAGTTTTTGACCATGAACCGTGACTTCAATCTCATATTGCCCGGAAATATTTTGCTGCCGCACCGCTTCTTGTGTCGCATCCTTGATCGCACTGAAAGCAGCCTCTTGCGAACCGAAGTCAGCGACCAATGAATCTAGTCCGCGACCCAGTTTGTCAAAGATATGGTGTAGCTTGTTTGGGTCGCTCGCAAGTGGTTCCCCCTGCGCTCCTTCACCCGGCGGCAGCGCCAAAGGTCCATCCGGAAGGAGCGGGACACCTCGGCCATGCTCGATGTCCTCTTTGGGCGACTCTTCGCCTCGCGCCCTCCGGTCCTCATAACTTTTGTCTTTCTCGTCGGACGCGACGGTAATCGAATTATCCGCGCTCGCGCCGTCTGAAGCGCCGGACCGCCCCTCCACTCCGCCTCCGCTTGTGCCTGCGCTATTTGAGGTCCATTGCCCGCTCTCGCGCCCATTGCCTGCCGGCACACGCGGCTGTTCGGTATTATATTTCTCAAAGCTGAGCAGCTCGGGATTAAAACCCTGCGCCTTTAGCAGTGCTTGCTGGGTCACGCCCGATTCGAGAATCTCGTCCGCAGCGAAGAGACGCAAGGCACGCTCTTCATCGCAAATCGGCAAACCCGCATGCGCTAAATGAATATGCGCGAGCGCCTTCTCACCTTCGTTCCAGAGCTCGCACGCGCGCCGAATCTTGGCGAGGAGATAGGGCTCGACAGGCCGCTCTAAGGCGGTGGCAAGCAGCGCCAGCACGCACGGCTCGTCGTCGAGAGCGACTCTCGTTGCGCCTCTCTTGTCGCGGGCAATTTTCGGGAGCACCGTTCC
>JAFMSB010000186.1:0-3834 GCA_017353815.1 Methylocapsa sp.
CCAAAACCCGCTCTTTCAGCATCCTCCAGCCGAGCAGGTTCTGCCAATGCCGGGAGAAGATTTTTCGCCGCACAGCGGCTCTCAAGCGCTTTGCGTGCGCAGCTGCGATGGCGGCTTCTTTCCGCTTCCCGTATCGGCCAACCGCACCGTGCCACGGCAGCTCAACGAGCTCTGCCAGGCGCTCTGCCCCAACGCCGAGGTCAGCGTCTATACGCGCACGCCCTATCAGGACATCAAAACTGCCGTCTCGCTAGAAGGCGGCGCGCCCTATTCCGAGATGCCGAACGCCTTCCGGTACCAGAAGACTTTTGATGCGGCCTGCACCTGCAAGCCGCCCCGCCAATCTTGGGCCGAGGCGCTTGCCCCGGCCGAGCAGCTGCTCGGGCGCGTGAGCAGCAGCGATATCTATGTCACGCCGGAGAAATCGGCGGAGCTTGCAAGGCCCAAAGCGGCCAAGCCAGGCAAGGCGACCCCTCTTCCGCCGCCAGCAGCGGAAGATCAAGCCAAGGATAGTCCCGCGGCGGCCGGGGTTCCGGCGGCGAGCGAGGAGATCACGGGGCCGGATGGCGTCAAGCGGCGTGTCCGGATAATCGCGCCGCCGCTCTAGCGCGCCCGATCAGCGGCAAAAGCGCGGCAAGCTCCGGCCCATCCTCGCGCCCCGTCAGCGCGAGGCGAAGGGGATGAAACAGCGCCCTTCCCTTGCGTCCCGTGGCCTCCTTCAAAGCTTTGGTCCAGCGCGCCCAAATCCCTTCGTCCCAAGGCTCTTCGGGCAGTTTATCGCGCGCTTGGGCGAGAAATTCCGCTTCCTCGATGCGGGGCTCGATTGCCGCCTCGACAACCCGCCACCAGCCGACGGCATCAAGAAAAGTCGAAAGATTGCCGCGGACCGCAAGCCAAAAAGGCTCGGCCTTGCGGCCGGTGATGTCATGTGCCGCAAGCCTTTCGCGCACCGCCTCGAAGCTCAGCCCATGAAGCGTGCGCGCGGACAGTGTGGCAAGCTCGGCCGGATCGAACCGTGCTTGAGTACGCGAGATCTCGCCAAGGTCGAAGTTCGCCTTGAGTTCGCATAGACTGACGACGGGATGAACCGTGGCCGAGGATCCGGTCAGGACCGCCGCTGCCGCGACCGCAAGGGGCTCGATGCCTTCCTCCCGCAGCGAGCCAATCGACAGCGCCCCCGAGCGCTTTGAGAGCCCTTCGCCCGTTGCCGAGAAAAGGAGATTGTGATGCCCAAAAGCGGGAAGCCTTTGCCCTGCTCCCAGCGCCTCGAACAGCTCGATCTGCACCGCAGTATTGGTTACGTGGTCCTCGCCACGGATGATGTGGGAAACCTTCTGATCGATGTCGTCGGCGACCGAAGGCAGGGTGTAAAGATAAGTTCCATCCTCGCGCACAAGCACCGGATCGGACAAAGAGGCACAATTGATGTGGCATTCGCCCCGCACGAGATCGTTCCAGCGCACGATCCGGTGGTCGAGCTTGAAGCGCCAATGCGGCTTGCGCCCGCTGGCCTCAAGCCTCGCCCTCTCGGACGCCGTAAGGGCGAGCGCCGCGCGGTCATAAACCGGGGGAAGACCGCGCGCCTGGAGGCGCTTGCGCTTGCGTTCGAGCTCCTCCGGGGTCTCGTAGCACGGATAAAGGCGGCCTGCTTCCTGTAGCCTATGGGCGGCCGCGGAATGAAGCGCCAGGCGCTGAGATTGCCGCAAGACCGCGTCCGGCTTAACGCCAAGCCAGTTGAGATCGGCCTCGATTGCCTGCACAAACGCTTCTTTCGAGCGCTCCGCATCGGTATCGTCGAAGCGCAGAATGAAAAGGCCGCGGTGTTTTTTCGCGAACAGGTAGTTTAGGAGCGCCGTGCGCGCGTTGCCGATGTGAACGTGGCCGGTCGGCGAGGGAGCAAAACGAACAATAAGGCTGGACATGAGTCATCGATGCTGAAGGGCGCCTTGCGACGGTAGGTAAAGCCCGTTTTGCCCTGCGAGAAAGGGCAAAACAGCGTATCCTTGCCACCCGGCGGCGGCCTGACTTATTAGGGCGCTTTTGCGCGAATTCCCAGGCTGCTCGCGGGGAAATAAAATAAAAATACGGATCTTCGCAGCTTGGTGCCGCCGCTTTCAGCGGGGTCAGAGCGCGGCGAGGTCCGTCTCGCCGGTACGAATCCGCAGAACCTGCTCGATATCGGCGACAAAAATTTTGCCGTCGCCGATCTGCCCGGTGCGCGCCGAATCGATGATCGCGCCGATCACCTTGTCCACAAGGCCGGTGGGAACGGCGATCTCGACCTTCATCTTCGGAACGAACCGCTTGGTGTATTCGGCGCCGCGATAAAACTCCGTGTGGCCCTTTTGGTGCCCAAATCCGATCACTTCGGTTACGTTCAGGCCCGAGACACCGGCCAGCCGCAGCGCGTCTCCGACGGCATCGAGTTTGAACGGCTGGATGATAGCAGTAACGCGTTTCACAGGGGAGCCTCCGGGCTCGCGCACGGTGCGACAGGGCTTTGCACTGACCGCGCTCCAAAGCCGTATGCAAAAATGATTCTCATGGCCTTATGCGCCGCGCACGGTCAGGCAAAGGCATGAAGCTGCTCATGTGCACAGAGGAATGACCAACTTATACGCGCCTGACTATAAATTGGTCTTGGTCCATAGTTTCCGAGTCCGGGCCACGGTCTTTCGGGCCTCACAGGCCGGGCAGAAGCCCGGCGCGCGAGGAACCGGATCGTTTCCCGCCTTCGCCGGATATGCTTGTGCCGGCCTGCCGGCCTGCCGTGTTTCAATACCCTTATTACTGAACCGCTTCTCCGTGAAGCATGATGTCGAGGCCTTCGATTTCAACATCCGCCTTCACCCTTAGCCCGAGGCTCCGCTTTATGATTGCAAGGATAATCAATGACACGATTGCATCGTAAGAGGCCACAATGGCGACGCCGATGAGCTGGTTTATAACCTGATGGGCGTTGCCTTCGATGAGCCCCGGCGTGCCCCCGTATTCCTTGATGGCAAAGACCCCCGTCAGTATGGCGCCCGACGCGCCTCCGATCGCGTGGACACCAAAGCAATCGAGCGCGTCGTCATAGCCGAACAGGGCCTTAAGCCAAGTCACTGCGGCATAGCAGAGCACGCCCGCAGCTATGCCTATCAGCATCGACCCCACCGGCCCGACAAAGCCCGACGCCGGCGTGATGGCAACGAGACCGGCCACCGCACCCGAGCAAATCCCTACGACGGTTGGCTTGCGGCGATGGGCCCATTCTACGAACATCCAGGTAAGCGCTGCAACTGCAGTTGCAATCTGCGTGACCGTCATCGCCATGCCCGCCTGCATTCCTGCAGTCACGGCCGAACCGGCATTGAAGCCAAACCAGCCGACCCACAGAAGGGAGGCCCCGATGAAAGTGAGCACCACGTTGTGGGCTGGACCGGTATCCTTGCGCCTGCCCAGCATCAAGGCGCACATCAGGCCGGCCACGCCCGAGTTAACATGCACCACCGTGCCGCCCGCAAAATCGAGGACTTTTACGCGCGCCGCGTCATTCGTGCTGTTCAAGAATCCGTCGGGTCCCCAGACCCAGTGCGCAATCGGGGCATAGACGAAGATTGCCCAGAGCCCGATGAACCACAACATCGCCGAGAACTTCATGCGCTCGGCGAACGCCCCCGCGATCAAAGCGGGCGTGATGATCGCAAACGTCATCTGAAAGCACAGATAGACGGTTTCCGGGATCGTCGGCGCGAGCGGATTGGGGTTGCCCACACCTACCTCGATATCGCTCAAAATCCCTTGCAAGAAGGCACGATCAAACCCGCCAACGAAAGGCGTGCCGGAGCGGAA
>JAFMSB010000186.1:3844-4728 GCA_017353815.1 Methylocapsa sp.
TGTAGGTCACGATCGCATAAAGGACGGTAACAAGACACGTAATGGCGAAGCTCGTCATAACGGTGTCGCCAACATTCTTTTTGCGGACCATGCCGCCATAGAAGAGCCCGAGCCCCGGAATGGTCATCATCAAAACCAGCGCCACCGACGTGAGCATCCACGCCGTGTCGCCGGAATTGGGCGTACACGCCGTCAAAATCTTGCTGTCACACGGAGGCGGCGGGGGAGCCGATTCTTGCGCCAAGGAGGGTTCGAGAAACAGCAGTAGCGCTACCAGCGTAGCGAAGAGTAGTATGCAGGCTTCCGGCGCGATATACCGGCGAATGATATTTTTCATTTTCAGATGACCCCTCCCTCTGGTGATGCGGTCCGCGAATTAAAGAGCCGCCTCATCTATTTCTCCCGTGCGAATCCGCACGGTTTGCGCGACGTCGGTGACAAAGATCTTGCCATCCCCGATTTGTCCCGTGCGCGCCGAACTTACGATCGTATCAACGACCTTGTTTACGAGACTTGCCGGAACCGCAACTTCGACCTTCAACTTTGGGATAAAACTTACCTGATATTCGGCGCCGCGATAAATCTCGGTATGCCCCTTTTGATGCCCAAATCCCTTGACCTCGGTTACGGTCATGCCGGCGACGCCGGCCTCTGTCAGCGCATCCCGCACGTCTTCGAGCTTGTATGGCTGGATGATAGCGGCGACAAGTTTCACGGGAGCCCCGGCATGGACAGAGCTGCAGATTAAGCCAGCCCTAACGTGCAATTACCTCGTAATGCAAGAACGATTCCCAGTCTATTAGATGCGTAAGCTGGACAGGAAGAAAGCGCGCAAGCCTGCACAAATTGACCGCAAAGGCAGCGCTAGAAACAGCGGAAAATTC
>JAFMSB010000187.1 GCA_017353815.1 Methylocapsa sp.
GCCTATTGCAAATATCCGCCCGTTGCTTGTCACGAGCCTCATATTGGTTTCGATGCCGCTTTCGCCGTAACGCACGCCGGCGGCGGTAAGGCCCAGGCCCTCGACGGCTGGAGAATATCCTGCAGCAACAAGGAGATGGGACCCCACGACCGGCACTCCTTCGCCGCCAGGACCAAGAATTATGCGCGCACCCGTGCCGCGGGGCTCGATCCGCGCTATCCGGACGTTTTCGTAAATGGCGATGCCATCGCGGGCGAAGGCGGCGCGCACCGGAGCCACCAGTTCTTCATCCTCCGAGGGGAACAGCTTCTCGCCGGTGAGGATGGCCACCTCGCTTCCGAGGCGGCGAAAAGCCTGCGCGAGGGCGAGCCCTTCCGGATCCGCGCCAAGGACGACGAGCCGCTCAGGCAGGCGATCAAGCCCGCAGAGCGTGGCGCTATCGAGCGGCCGGACGGTGTCGATTCCCGGCAGGGAAAGCCTCTTTGGAGCCGCTCCGGTTGCGATGACGAATTGCCGGGCCTTGATTATCTCGCCGCCAGCCTCGCATGTGCCGGGCCCGGCGAAACGGCCGACCGCCCGGATAACCTTCACATTCATCGCCTCGGCACGCGCGATGCTGTAATTTGGCGCCACCGCCGCCACGGCGGTGGCGATTTGCTGGCGCAGGTGCGCGAAGTTGACCGGAAGCGCCTGAACCTCGATTCCGAACTGCACGGCGCCGCGGACCGAATCGGCGGCCCTTGCTGCGGCAAGAAGAGCCTGGCGTGGAAGGCCTTCCGAGAGCCGCCGGCCGCCAAGCGCACCTTTTTCGATGAGAATGACCGATTTCCCGGCGGCGGCCGCTCCAAAGGCGACCGTCAGTCCTCCCGGTCCGCCGCCGACAACACATAAATCCGGTTCGAGCTCGGCGCTCATGAGGATGAAATCTTAATCCTGTCGCTTCCGGTAAGCAGCACCGGCGAAAAAACTCGCCGCCGCGGACCCAAGGGTGGGCTTGCAAGGGCGCCGGTTGTCAACCCCCAGACCGGGTGTTGCTAACGGTTGCCTTAGACCTTTGCCGGGCGGCTTTGGGGCGCTTCTGCGCCTCTGTTACAAGTGCCCGAGCCGGCATGCCCTGGCCTGGAAGCCCGGCATTCGTGCTAGAAGCGCGCGGGACCTGGTCTCATCCCCGCCGCAATTGTGGTATGGCTGCATCGCCATTCACGTCTCTATTGGAGAACCCATGCATATTGCAATGATCGGCTCGGGCTACGTCGGACTTGTATCAGGCGCCTGTTTTGCCGATTTTGGCCATATCGTAACTTGCGTCGATAATGATGAAGCGAAAATTAAGGCCTTGCAAGCCGGAAAGATGCCGATCTACGAGCCAGGCCTGCCTGAGCTCGTCGCGGCGAATACGAGCCAGGGCCGGCTTTCCTTTACGACCAGTCTCAAACAGGCGGCCACTTCGTCGCAGGCTATTTTTATCGCTGTCGGGACTCCATCGCGGCGCGGAGATGGCTACGCCGATCTCTCCTATGTCTACGAGGCGGCACGTGCAATTGCCTACAGCATCACCGGCTTTGCCGTTGTGGTCACGAAATCCACTGTTCCTGTGGGAACCGGAGACGAGGTGGAGCGGATTATCCGCGAGGCGCACCCGGATGCCGATTTCGCGGTCGTTTCCAATCCCGAGTTTTTGCGCGAAGGTGCAGCAATTGGCGATTTCAAGCGGCCGGACCGCATCGTTATCGGCGTCGAGGATCATCGCGCCGAGACGGTGATGCGGGAAATCTACCGCCCGCTCTTTTTGAATGAAGCGCCTTTCACATTTATGGGCCGCCGGACGGCCGAACTGACCAAATACGCGGCGAATGCCTTTTTGGCAACGAAGATAACCTTCATCAACGAGATTGCCGATCTGTGCGAGCGCACTGGGGCCAATGTGCAAGATGTCGCCCGCGGAATCGGTCTTGATAAGCGGATTGGCGCCAAGTTTCTGCACCCGGGGCCTGGCTACGGCGGCTCCTGCTTTCCGAAGGATACGCAGGCGCTCATCAAGACCGCACATGATTATGGCGCTGCGGTGAGAATTGTCGAGGAAGTGGTAAGGATAAACGACCAGCGCAAGCGGGCGATGGGCCGGAAAGTAATCACTGCGTGCGGGGGGGAGGTGCGCGGCAAGACCATTGCGATCTTGGGGCTAACCTTTAAGCCAAACACCGATGACATGCGGGACTCGCCAGCAATCTCCATCATCACCGCGCTGAAGGACGCCGGCGCGCGGATCAATGCATACGATCCGGAGGGCATGGAGCAAGCGCGTTCCATGCTCGACGATCTGGCATTCTTTCACGATCCTTACTCCTGCTGCGAGATGGCCGAAGCGCTCGTCCTCGTAACCGAATGGGATGCATTCCGCGCGCTTGATCTTGATCGCATCAAATCGGCCCTGGCAGCGCCCATCATGGTCGATCTGCGCAACATCTACGAGCCGGAAGAAATGGCGCAGCGCGGATTTAAATATACCGGCATTGGCCTTGGAGCGAACCAGCGGGCCAAGAGCCTATAAGAGACTTACCTCCCAAAAAATTCGTCTAATCGGGCGGGCGAAAGCCGAAACCCCTTAGCGGAAGCTTTTCCTCCAACTGCCTCTCCTTCCGGCGAACGGCATACATAGCGAAGATGATCCCAATCATGGCCGCACAAAGCGCGGCAATGCCAAGCGGCCCGCTGACGAGACGGATCGATTCCCCAAAGAGGTACGCGCCTACCCCGAAAACGATTGCCCAAATGATGCCGCCTGCGGCGTTAAAGAACAAAAAGGGCGGCCACCGGTACCGGTTCGCGCCCGCGAGCAGAGCGGCAAAGACGCGCAGAAAGGCCACGAAGCGGCCAAAAAAAACGATCTTCGCGCCGTGCCAGGCGAACAAATGCTGGCCCAACCGCAATCTCTTTTCGGGAAGATGAACCAGTTTGCCGTAGCGGAGCAAGAACTTGAGGCCCCAGGTCCGCCCAATCCAAAATCCAATATTGTCGCCGGTGATCGCCCCGGCCGCCGCGCAGATGATGATGAGCGCTAAGTTCAATTTTCCCGACGCGCCGGCATAGATCGAGGCCAGAACGAGAGCGGTCTCACCTGGAAGCGGAACACCCGCGCTCTCAAGCATGACGATGAGAAAGACAACCCAATAGCCATGCTGAACAATGAGCGGTTGCAAATGATTCAGAAACACCGGGATTGCGCTCTCTATTCCATCCGCGTGCTGGGCGCGCGCCCTCTCCGATAGGCAATCGCAACTTGCGGGGCAAGCCAGAAGGGAACGGCCAGGCACGCAAAAAGTTGCGCAGCCGGTTTCAACATGCCGCAAAGGCGGGCGCGGCCTCACGCGCCGGCGCTAACCGAGAAACTCAATCCCGGTCATCTGATTTCTGAGCTCTTAACAAAATGGCGCTGCGCGGGGCTGAATTGCAACAGCGTCAAGATTGTCAACAGGGCCGCAAGCGCCAAGCTAACCAGCACCCATGTCCCGGCAACAATCTCGGCAATAAATAAAAACCTACGCATAAAATAGACCCGGGCGGCACGGTGGCAGCCCGGAACATTTTCATGCGGCTTTTAAGAACGGCGCAATCTGATTCTGAGAATTTACCGCAATGCAAAAGCCATCGGCCGTCCTGCTACCGGCCGCGCCCGCGATCGCCTAGCGTGGAGGCCGCCGGCATGGGAGGCGGAGGGGCGGGTGCGGCTAGGGTGATAATCAGCGAATCAGCCCGAGCCCCAAAATCCCCGAGATAATCAAAAAGATTGCCACAATATAGTTAAGCAGACGCGGCATAAGCAAGATCAGGATGCCAGCGATCAAAGAGACAATCGGTTGAAGGTGGGCGATGCCTACGGTCATTTCTTCGATCCTTATCGCGGCTGGGGGTACAAATTGAGCTCGGCGTCACGACGCCTGCGGTCCCCGGCAAAAAGATGGGCGGGCACACCCAACGCGGAAATGAGCGTTACCGCCGCATGGATAGCAATATGAAGATTATGATGAGAGCGGCCACGATGGCGATCGTAACGAGACCCATAGCGCTTGTATCCCAGCGTGCGAAGTCCAATTTTTGTGCGAACCTAGTTTCGCATGGTACCGGAGCGCTGGGAATAGCAGTGTCTGGCGCGTAAAAGCCCTGGCTCATCCTGACAGACCAGAGGGGAAATCCGGAGTGATACCCTGGCGCGAGAACTCCAGGGGATAAACCCAACGAGCCCGCCGGGCGGGAAGTTTCGGCAGGGCGATCACGAATGTAGGAGCAGACGCCGGCGCCCGGCCCGAATCAGTAGCGCACTTCCCATTGCGGTGAATTTGAACGAAGGCCCTTGGCCGAGCTGGGCAGGCTAGACCAAGGGCCCTGCCAAGCGGACCCGGACAAGAGCACCACGGCAGAGGCAAACGCTCGAGGCGCGGGGTTCCGGCAGCGCTCGGCACGACGGCCAGGGGCTTTTTTGTAGGCTAATCTATTGGCTAGGGCGGGTTTGGGGATTTTGCGGGAACGATTAACTATTTGGTTTCCTTGGTGAGCGCGCCGGGAATCGAACCCGGGACCTCCTGATTAAAAGTCAGATGCTCTACCGGCTGAGCTACGCGCTCCCTTAGGCGAAAGTCTGGAGTAGCTGCATAGGCCTTAGGGGTCAATAGAGTCAGATACCTCCAGGCAACAAGTAAAAATTTCCGGCATTCCCA
>JAFMSB010000188.1 GCA_017353815.1 Methylocapsa sp.
AGTAAGAGCAGCGAAAATTTACGTGCGATTTGAGGCCCGGGCATCCGCTCGCGCGCCTTAATCCCATTCCGAGAACGCAGGTCACAGCTTAGGGCGGCCGGTCTCAGAGCCAAGAATCGCACTTGGGGACGCAGTTGTTATGGCGCCTAATGCACTTAAGGAAAGCAGGCAGTTGCAGATAATGGAATTGTCAGCCACTGCGGCAGGTTCGTTCCCGCCGCGCCAAGCAGCGCATAGTTAAGTGTCCCGCTGATTTGACGGCCGCAAGAAGGCGTTGACGCCGAAAACGTGGGACTATTTGGGCCGTTATAGAGAGACTGGGCGTAGGTCTGGGCGGCCGCAGCGGTGCCGCATTGAGTTGAATTGACGGAATAACAGCGCGCTGCCCCCTCCACGGCATAATGCAGGCTTGCCGCCGCAAAGACCGCGATAGTCGCGGATATCATGCCGATAAACAGCAACAGAAATGGCGGCAGCACCAAGGCGAATTCCACCGCCGCGACGCCGCTTACGCATTTACGCAGTCCCGGCTTTTGCTTTTCGGCCATTGGGTCAACCGAGCCTCATCCAGCTTGTCTTCGTGATGGAAGATATGCCAAGCGCGCTCATCACACTTAGCCCGGGAAACAGTGGCGTATACGGGTAAGTCACCTCGACCTGGATGTAATCACCGGGACCGGTGCTTGCGTTTCCTGCCGCGGAGCAATCTGTTTGCTGTCCCGTGGCGGAGCATGCGAGCTTCTGTCCTGTGGCAGAGCAGATAGAAGGCGGCGGCGGCAAGCTGGAAATGCTGCCGACACATTGCAAGCAACTTGAGGTATTGATGCAATAGTTGCCCTCAGTTGGATAGCCTGTCACAAGGGTGATAGCAGTCCCAAGCGATGTGCTCTGGATTGCCGCCGTAACGGCGGTATTAAGGCCTGAACAGTTTTGCGTTGCTGGTAGCTGCTGCGATGGGCAATTTTGATTGGTACAGGAAGGTACACAAGTGGTGTAGGCAGCTTGTGCGCCAACCTCGGCGGCATATTCGACTTCCATCCGCTGGTAGATGAAAAACCCGACATCGACCGCGTTTATCATGCCCATCGCCAAGATCATGCCGATCAGCGCAAAATCGATCGCGACAATCCCTCGCCGGTCCGCGCGGAAAACGCGGAGTTTTTTCAAGGCGGCTGCTTGGGTCCATGCGTCAGTCATGATCCTGGCCTGCCCAGCATTAATTTACGAGCTGCCCGCGGTAGCCCCCCTTGGGGAGCGAAAGTCCCGCAGAAGAGCATTGGGTGTCGTTTGCGAATATGCTGCCGGTGCCGTTGATCAACAGGCTGCTGACCACCATCCCGAAGCAACGCGCCCCATTCGTTCCCTTGCCGACCGCGCCGCTGAAAGTGACGTTGGCATTCGGAAAATACACCATGCCGGTAATGTTCCAGGTGGGGCTATTGCCGGCATAAGTAAAGTCAAGAACACCGCCGGTATCGAGCAGCGCCGGGTCCTGGTAGATCGCCATGCCGCTCCATGTGCCCGAGGTTGGCGCGGCGATATCCAAAGTGCCGCCGCCGGTCGGATATTGTTGAGAGCTCGAACCGTTGGAGCCGGTGAAAACGATCGTCAGACCTGAGCCGCTCGCTGTCTGAAGCGTATTATTATTCAAATCGAGCGTGCCATTCTCGATTACCAGAACTGCGTTGCTAGGGGCATCGATCTCTACATTGCCCATCAATTGCAGGTCACCACAGAAGATTTCGTTTCCGCTCCAGGTGTAGGTGGTGGTGTTGTTGGAGTTCCCCAATTGATTTGATGCGGGGAGCGGAGAGCCGCTCTTCTTTGTCGGCTCATGATAATAGATGCCTCCGCATGAGTCTGTGGGAATATTGGATGCAAGCCCCGAATAGGGATCGCTAACCGTCGGCATATTGGAGTGCTGAATGATGCCGCAGCCACTGTTGGTCCCATGGGCGTCGCCGATATTCGCATTGAGATTGTGACCGTGGCAGGTCGCGCTGCTGTTCGCCATGATATTGCAGCCGGCAAGGTCGGCTTTCGGTGCACCATTGGTGGTAAAGTCATTGGAGACCTGGCCGTTTAGCGCCAGGATGCAATAGGGGTAGGCTGGCCCGCTTGTCGCGACGGAGCTCGCGGATATGGTAGGCGCGCCGTTGTACCCGATCGCTTGAGCAAAGAACGACGAAGCCTTGTCCGAAATAGTGACGTTATAGCAATTCTGGCTCGCCGGACAGCCAGCCGGTTTTGGCGAGGGCGAGGTCGTTGTGACTTTGACGTTCCCAGAGCCATTCGTGTAGCCCAACTGCGCCGCGACCGCCTGCGCCTCGGCCGCATTGTTCGAAGTGGCCGTGGCCGCGGCTATGGCGGCCGCATCGGCGGCATTTTGCATCGAACGCCGATGCATGTACCAGTTGGAGACATCGACCGCGAGCCCAATGGTTCCGAAAACCACGGGCATGGCGAGCGCAAAAAGCGCGGCGGCGATGCCCGTCTCATTTTGGAAAAAACCGCCCAAGTCGGGCCATCGTTTATGTTTATAAAAATGGCGGTGTACCTGAATAAACCAAAGCATCGCTGTCCTTTAAAATTTAGTCGTACTTCCGAAAATGGGCACGGCAATATAATACACCGCGCTTTTAAGCTTCTATTAATCTAATACTTAAAAATCGATAGACTTCTCGAATGGGACAGCTTACTGAGGTAGTGGGCCGCCGGGTGCATGCGAGATGAAGATCGCCCCTGCCCGCTGCCCATTTTGCACCCCGGCTCTGGCAAAAGCCGGGCAACGGCTTTACGTTAGGATGCCGGCTGCCGATTCGGGCCGCCAAGCGGCGGACTTCAGTTTCCCCGCATTCAGGAGCTTGTCATGGTCGATATCAACGAAACCGCTTCCAATCTCCTCGAAAAAATCGCGAAATATCTGGAAAAGCCATATAACGCGATGGCGCTCGGCGGCGGCATCGCCTTCGTCATTCTGCTGCTTTACCACACCCGCAGTCTCGGCGGGTCCTATTTCTTCGGGCCCTTTTTTACTTTCCTCCATGTTGTCTCCGGTATCACCTGGATCGGCTTGCTTTACTATTTCAACCTGGTGCAGATCCCGACGATGCCGAAAGTCCCGCCGGAACTGAAGCCCGGCGTGGGCAAATATATCGCGCCCGAGGCCCTCTTTTGGTACCGGTGGGCGATGGTTGCAACCGTCGCCACCGGCGCCATTGTCCTTATGAGCGGCGCGGCCACCGTCAACTTTACCCTAATCACCGGGATTGTCCTCGGCCTCCTCATGGCATTCAACGTCTGGTTCATCATCTGGCCGAACCAGCAAAAGGCGCTGGGCCTCGTGCCGGCCGAAGACGACGAAAAGATGCGCTCGGCAAGGCTCGCCATGTTGACGTCGCGCGCCAATTTCGTGCTCTCGGTGCCCATGCTTTTTTGCATGGTGACCGCGCCCCTTGTTGCCGGCGGATGATTCCCGCATGATCTAGCATCTCGCGGCGCTTTTCGACACAGCGCCGCGAGCTATGGCCTGCGCGCCTATTCGACCGTCACGCTCTTTGCGAGATTGCGCGGCTGGTCCGCGTCCTTTCCCATGAGAATGGCGGTGTGATAGGCAAGGAGCTGTATGGGCACGGCGTAAAACATCGCCGTGAAATCGGGCGCGGCCTCCGGCATGACGATTGCGGCTTCGGTCTCTTTCGCGGATTCGGCCGCGATGCGGGGCCCGCCGATTAAGATCAGCCGCCCTCCCCTCGCCGCCACTTCCTGCATATTGGAGACCGTTTTTTCCGTGACGCCATCGTCGGGGGCAAGCACGATCACCGGCATCTCTTCGTCGATCAGCGCGATCGGCCCGTGTTTTAGCTCTCCCGCCGCATAACCTTCCGCATGAATGTAGGAGATCTCTTTGAGCTTGAGCGCGCCCTCGAGCGCGAGCGGATAGGAGGTCCCACGGCCGAGATAAAGCACATTGCGCGCCCTGGCTATATCCCGCGCAACTTTCTCGATCGCGCTTTCGCATTGGAGCGCTTGCGCGATCAGCCTCGGGATTGTCATGAGCTCCGAGACAAGCCGGTTTTCCCCGTCGCTATCGAGAAAGCCGCGCGCCTTGCCGAAAGCCAATGCCAGGCAGGCGAACACCGCGAGCTGGCAGGTAAAGGCCTTGGTCGAGGCGACGCCAATTTCGGGGCCTGCGAGGGTCGGAGCAAGAATTTTGCTCTCCCGCGCCATGGTCGAGGTCTCGACATTGACAATCGAGAGAATGCTTTGCCTTTTTTCCTTTGCGCGGCGCAGCGAGGCCAAAGAGTCGGCGGTCTCACCCGACTGGGAGACGAAAAGAGCTATTCCCCCCGGCTCCAGCGGTACATCGCGGTAGCGGAATTCCGAGGCGATCTCGACGTCCGTGGGCAGCCGGGCAAAGCGCTCGAACCAATATTTGGCGGTGAGGCCGGCATAATAAGCGGTCCCGCAACCGCAAATCGTCAGCCGCCGCAGCTCTGCCACGTCCGCCGGGGACTCGAAGGGAAGCATGATGCGCCCGGCGGCCATGTCGAGATAATGGGCGAGCGCCCTCGCGACCGCTTCCGGCTGCTCGTGGATTTCCTTGGCCATGAAATGGCGGAAATTGCCTTTGTCGGCAAGCAAGGCGGAGGCCGGAGTTTTGACCGCGGGCCGCTCGACGGGCCGTCCGATCTCGTCGTAAAACTTCGCCGA
>JAFMSB010000189.1 GCA_017353815.1 Methylocapsa sp.
CTTATCAAGACCAAGGCCGTCCTCGAGGAGGCCATGCGGCTTTACCCGCCGGCCGCAAGCATAAGCCGGCAGGCGGAAGGGCCAGACGATCTCGCCGGCCGGCGGATAAGGCGCGGCACTCTCGTCATCATCCCGCAATGGGTTTTGCACCGGCACCGTTTACTCTGGGAAAACCCGGATCGTTTCGATCCAAGCCGTTTTATGCCTGGCTCACGCGAGAAGATCGACCGCTTTGCCTATTTACCGTTTGGAGCTGGCCCAAGGGTTTGCATCGGCGCCTATTTTTCGGTGGACGAGGCGGCCATTATTCTCGCCCATCTCATGCGGCTGTTCTCCTTCGAGCTTAAGAAAAATCATCCCGTTTGGCCGCTGCAGCGCATAACCTTGCGGCCTGCGCAGGGGATGCCGATGTATCTGCACCGCCGCCAGTCTCTGCGCCACTCATTGCCCCGCAGCGCCCGTCCTCAGCCGAGCGGATAGGCTGCCTCGATAACATAAGGCCCTCCGCCGCTCGATGCGCGGGAAGAAAAGAGAACGAAGCGCTTGGCCTCAAACACGCGGGGAACAATACCTCCGCGCACGGAAAGATATTCGGCAACGGCGGAGCTCGAAGCTGAACGCAAGCGCGCGAGCGTGACATGAGGAGTAAATTTGCGCGCCTCCGGAGGAAGGCCTATGCTGCGCATGAGCCTTTCTTGCTGCGCCTGCAGTTCGATCAGCGCCCGTGCGGGCCTCGCCCTGGCAATGAGCGCCCGCGGCTTGGCGCCCCCAAAGGAACCCAAACCATCGATCGCGACGGTGAAGGATTTGCGCTGGACTCGTTCGAGTTTCGAATGGATCTCGCGCGCGGTTGCCTCGTCGATATCGCCGATGAAGCGCAAGGTGAGGTGGTAGTCCTCCATTTCGATCCAGCGCGCGCCAAAAAGCCCACCACGCAATAGGGAAAGATCCGAGGCGATATCGGCGGGAATCTCAAGTCCCGTGAACAGGCGGGGCATGACTCCCTCACAGCATGGCCCGGAACGCAGGCCTGGCCCGGACCAGAACATCAACGTGTTTACCAGCCGTCCGATGGATGGACTCGAACGGGAGGATTGCGGAACCGGCTGTTCAAATGATTACCGTTTAGAATCATTCTAAAAATGTCTCGCGTGAAACATTTTTTGTCCGACTCCCGCAAAAAACCTTAACGAGCCTGCAGCAATGTTTCGCCTTTGCCGGGGTAAGAACGGCGGACATTCCTGTACGATCAGATAAGATCGGAGGCCCGCGCAAGCGTTCCCCACCTCAACCCCCTCCGCGAACGACGGCCACGACTTGAGGCGGATGGTATTATACCCGGCTTGCATTGCCGGGAAAGTTTTCTCGAAACTCCTTCCTCGGCCTATCTTGAACTTGGCTGCTGGCTTGTGGCCCTCACGCCGATTTCATCCAAGAACGCTCGGACGGTCGGAAGGATATTTTCAACAATGCGTGCGACCCCGGCCTTATTTGGATGGATTCCATCTTTTTGTTTGAGAGCGGGATCCTGTGCCACCCCCTCGAGGAAAAAAGGATAGAGGGGGCTCGCATATTTTTTGGCAAGCTCCGGATAAATCGCGTCAAAGCGCGCTTTGTACTCGCGACCGAAATTTTGCGTTGCCCGCATGCCAGCAATGAGGACTTTGATGCCGCGCGCATGAAACTTTGCCATGATAGCGTCGAGCGCGGCCTCAGTCACCTCGGGATTTACTCCGCGCAGCATATCATTGCCGCCGAGCTCGAGAATCGCACCGTCGGCGCCATCGCCAATCGTCCAATCGAGCCGCGCAAGCCCGCCAGACGCGGTTTCGGCCGAAACTCCCGCATTTGTGATGATCACATTGTAACCTTCGTTACGCAGCGTCTTCTCGAGGACGGCGGGAAAGGCATCGCCGGATGGCAACCCAAAGCCGGCCGTCAAACTGTCGCCAAAAGCAATAAGTTTGATTACGGGCGAAGGCTCGGAGCTTGAACCCGCTGCGAGACCGAGTGACGCGGCCAACAAAGCTATGGCCGCGGCTTTAAGGAGACCACATCGCTTCGGGGCTAAAACTGGCTCTAACTGGGGCATGGGATTTGGCGGGCGTCATGAGCCCGCCCCTGGCCTAAGGCATAGTATTTCAAGTGTGGAAAATCCAGCGCCCGTCATGAAGCGACGGCAGCGCGACCGCATCGATACCCTCGATGGACTGCTCGCTGCCCGCGCTCATTGAAAAGCTGGTCACGATCGGCGCGAAGTTCGTCGGCCACGCCCGCTATGTCGCGCTCCAGATGGCCGTAGCCGCGATTTCGAAGAATCTGCGCGCCGGGATTTTATGAATGATCGCGGAGTTGCTCCCCCGCCGGTCGCATCAACCAGGTAGAAGGAAGCAAGCGTGACGCGTTCGACTCTAACTGACGGTAGACGTGCGCCGTGGCGGCGCCGGACTGGACGGCGTTCACCGCGCGACGGCCCTTCCTGGCGCCTCGAGCGCTCCGGGCACTATGGATCCGGCAACCCGCTCGAGAAAATCGCCACGACGGCCACATAGGCCGGGGGCGGCGGCATCTGCGAATGTCGGTTGAAATGCCTATTGAACTGGCACAGCGCAGGATCGCGAGCCACGATCCCCCGATCAAACATTGGTAAAGACCAATCGACCAATAAGCTCAAGGATCGCATTCATGTTCCATCTGCCGATCAAGAATGCAATGGCACACGAGTCTCGGGGAGAGATAGTGCGTCTTCGTGCTGTCAATGCCGCTTATCCCGTGCCAGAGGTGAAAGGCTATGTTAGCGAGGTTGATGCGCTGCGCGCTCTGGCGATGACAGCGGTTTTCGCGTACCATTGTGACTTGATGCCATTCGGCTGGGCGGGAGTCTGGCTCTTTTTTGTTATTTCCGGCTTTGCCATTACTTCTTCGCTGCTTGGTTCCGTACGCGTCGTGCAATCAAAGGTGCTGCTTTTACGCAACTTTTATGCCCGGCGGTGCCTGCGCATTTGGCCTGTTTATATTTTGATCGTAACCGGCAGCATGATCGCCGCTGCGCTGGCTGGGAACCACGAGGCGCTTGGACACTGGCCGTGGCTTGCGACATTCACTTACAATTATCTCCCGCTCTTGCATCGAGAGCATTGGGGGGTAACTGGGCACTTGTGGACGATTAGCGTCGAAGAGCAATTTTATCTCATCTTTCCATTCTTGTTTGCCTTCTTAGGGCAGCGGTGGCTCGTTGCGGCGCTTTGGGTTTGTGTGGCTCTCTCACCCGCGCTTCGCGCAGCCCTGATCTGGGGGCTGCAGCCAATGCTGCGGAGCGAACCCCCGGTCCATAGTGTGGTACATTATTTCGGACCCGCCCATTTTGACGCGTTTTCCGCTGGTGCGCTGCTCGCTATCTTGCGCCCCCTCATCGCAACTCGCCTTAGCCATGCAAGGATCTTTCTGGCTGCTGCACTTGGCGCGGCCGCTGTCTATTTCTGCATCTATCTAGGCGTCGATGCGGCGGGGCAAGGCTTTAACGAACAAGTTTTGGTTAGCGAAATTGGTAGTTTCGCGACAGGAGAGGGCCGCGAGACAGTGATTTATACTGTGCTCGTCGGGCTTGCCTCGGCTCTGATAGCTCTCATCCTTGCAGGTGAGGCCTGGTTGGTCGCTTTCTGCCGCCTGCCGCTGCTGCGTCCAATCGGACGGGTGTCTTACGGCGCCTATGTCTATCATTTCCCTTTGTTGTCGCTTTACAACGTTCTTTGGCCATCCCCCGAAGGTTTCGTCACTTGGACAGGCGGGCTGAGCAAGTTCGGCGTCGGTTATGCGGTCACGCTCTTGATCGCGTTTCTTTCCTTTCGCTATATTGAAGCGCCTGTCCTCAGGCTGCGCGCGCGGTTTTCCTGAACCGCCCGTATTGCCGCCTTTCACGTACCCCGAGGCTAACAGGTTGGTGTTATGCAACTCGATGGGCCTGGGCTCAGACCGCTTTCAGGCGGCACGCCAGCTGAGCTGATTGTCATCCTGCATGGGGTTGCGGCGAGCGGCCAAGCCGTCCTTTGGCTTGCCCAGGCCTGGCGCGAGCTTTTCCCAAGAGCCGAATTCCTTGTGCCGAATGCACCCTTTGCTTGCGACTATGCCCCAGAGCAAAGACAATGGTTCAGCTTGCAGGACTGGACGCCCAAAATATTGCTGGCAGGCTTACGGAAAGCGGATGGCATTCTGGACGCGTACCTTGACGAACTGCTCGACTCCCGCAAACTCGATGACAGCCGCTTAGCGCTGGCCGGGTTTTCCCAGGGCGGCGCCATGGCGCTTTATGCAGCGCTGCGGCGGCGCAATCGAATTGCAGGGGTTGTATCTCTTTCGGGCTTCCTGCCGGAGACGAGCGAGTTTCTCTCCGATATAAGGAACACGCCGCTAGTTCTTCTCGTGCATGGCGAAAATGACGATGCTGTGCCGTTCACGGCAATGGCCGGTGCGCAAGCATTGCTCAAAGCGGCAAATGTTCCCGTGAAAGCGGTGCCCCGGCCCGGCCTAGGCCATATCATTGATGATGCAGCAGTGGCTCTCGGAGCTGAGTTTCTCGGCTTCGCGCTTGGGTTGACCTGAACACCGCAGGCAAACCGTCGGTTTAGCCCGTTCAGAAAAGGGGGATTCAAATTCTTACGCCTTGCTCGCCCCTATTGCCGCTTGCTCTGCACCAACGCGGCACT
>JAFMSB010000190.1:0-3322 GCA_017353815.1 Methylocapsa sp.
CGGGACCCGGGACAGAGGAAATCGCCAATTTGGGCGGGGTAAAAATTGTCCGCGCCGGCAGCCAAGGGACCTCCCAGCCGCTCGTCATCGACGTTGCGAAAGAACTCAACCGGGGCAGTGTCTCCGCTGCCGATCCGCGACTTTTGGAGCAGACCCGTTACGGCTCCATCCCCCGGATGGGGGCAGATGGCACCCGGCCATCCAAGGCTTACGCGCGCCCCGCTTATCCTCCCGGCGAGCAGGCAAATTTCCCTCGCATCGCCTTGGTCGTCGGCGGGATGGGTCTTGCCTCGCACATAACTCAGTCCGCTATTTCGGCGTTGCCGCCCGCGGTTACCTTGGCTTTTGCGCCCTACGGCTCAGAGGTGCGGAGGCTCAGCGCGCTCGCGCGCGAATCCGGCCACGAAATTCTCCTTCAGGTCCCGATGGAGCCGTTTAATTCTCATGAAAGCTCGGGGCCGCGTACGTTATTAACCAGCGCCGGGAAGGCTGCCAATCTCGACAATCTTGCATGGTTGATGAGCCGCTTTACCGGTTATACCGGAATCACGAACTTCCTTGGGGGCAAGTTTACGGGCGACGAAAAGGCGCTGATGCCCGTTTTGCGCGAGATCGCTGCGCGCGGCCTGCTTTACCTCGACGATGGATCGTTATCGCAGACAAATGCCGCCGCTCTTGCCCCATATGCCGGTGTTGCAGCCACGCGGGCCGATATTGTTCTTGATTCCGTGCCGCAGCCAGAGGCAGTAGAGGGAGCCCTCAAGCGGCTCGAAGTCATAGCCCGCGAAAAGGGCACGGCGATTGGTGTCGCAAGCGCGCTGCCGGTTTCGATAGCGGCCATCGGCCGCTACACGCGCGGGCTTCAAACACGAGGCTTTTCGCTGATTCCACTGAGTGCCGCGATACCCAGCCAGCAAGACAACGTCGCGGATTCATCCCCCGCGAAATGAAGGCTTCAATGGATTCCCTCCGCTATCGCCCGGGCGTCGGAATCATGCTTTTCAACCGTTCGGGCCTCGTCTTCATTGGCCGGCGCCGGAAAGAAAATGTGCCGCCGCATTTAAGAGGCGCATATGAGTGGCAGATGCCGCAAGGCGGCATTGATTGCGGAGAAGATCCTTACGGGGCTGCTTTGAGAGAGCTGCGGGAGGAGACCAATATCTCCTCAGCCGAGTTTCTCGCCGAATCACCGGAGTGGTACAGCTATGAATTGCCGCTCGAGGTTTGGAAGAAGAACCCGAGAGGGACGTTCCGCGGGCAGCGCCAAAAATGGTTTGCGCTGCGTTTTGCGGGCCCGGAAAGCGAAATCAACATTGATGAGCCAGCGGGCGGCCACGAGCCCGAATTCGATGCTTGGAAATGGGAGCGAATTGATCGTCTTTCTGGCTTGATCGTACCGTTCAAGCGGCCAGTTTACGAAAAGGTTGTCGCGGCCTTTGGCCAGTTCGCGCAAGCGGGCGAGTAATTTCGCGGCTTCACCAGAACTTTGGCGTAGTTTTCTGAATTTACCATCGTTAGAGCAAATTCCGCAAGAGCTAACAGACTCTTGCGACCAGAATTCGCTCCAACTTATTGATTTGGCGCGATTTCTTATCGCTCGGCCGATTCCAGCCGAGCGGAAAGCGCGCTAGCCAAGCGCTTGGAGCGTGCAGTAAACCGCCCTATATAAATCCCGCGTAAAAAGCTTGGCAGGTTGAGGCTCGCCCGGCCAACCATGTGGGAGGATCATCACCATGCCGGTTCTGCAAGAAGTTTTGAACGCGAATAGCGCCTATGCGGCTAATTTCGGCGCCAGATCGCAATTGACGATCCCCCCGGCGCGGCGCTTCGCCATCTTAACCTGCATGGATGCACGGCTCGATCCGGCCAAATATGCCGGACTTTCGGAAGGCGATGCGCATGTCATTCGCAATGCGGGCGGGCGAGCAAGCGACGATGCTATCCGCTCTCTGGTGATTTCTTATAAGCTCCTTGGAACAAGGGAGTGGTTCGTCGTGCACCATTCCGATTGCGGCATGCTGCTCTTCGATGACGAGACCATGAGCGGCCTGCTCGAGAAAAGCTTGGAAACGGCGACCATCGACGCAAAAGGCTGGCGCGACCACGGCGCGGGCCCAGGGACCGGCGAGGGCCGTTTTATAAACTGGCTGGCATTTAGGGATCTGAATAGAAGCGTGGTTGAGGACGTCAAGCGCATCCGCTCGCATCCCCTCGTGCCTGGCCGAATCCCGATTTACGGCTTTTATTTCGATGTCAAAACCGGGCGGCTCGTCGAGGTTCCCGAGGCAATGACGGCGGGCAAAGCCACGAGCTAATCGCGCCCCATCGGCACCCGCGTCGCACATGAGAGAAGGCCGCGGCGGCCAGCGTAGGGCGCACGGACATCAAACTCGGCTGACCGGTGTCTTATTTGTAAAAGCGGGATTGGCTCTCCGGGCAATATCGGTCCCCAGGCGAAGGCCCGGGGATCGCCAATCATCGCATGGCGGGCATTATCGGCGAGGGGGCGGCAGCACTTTCGTCAAAGAAATCCTCGCGGCCGCGTTGGCACCCAAAAGAAGGTCCCGGACTAAGGAGAGTCCGTGTCGCTTTTCTGGATAAAATCGAGAATATACTTATTTAGGGGCGGCCATTGATCATGCGGCAAAGATGTTTGGCAATAGGTCACGCGGCGCCCTTCCTTGCACCCCTTAAATTGGTGGCAGCCATCCGCGGCATCATCTAAGTTCATTGGGGAGCACCCGCCACATCGCGCCCAATAGGCCGCCGTGCCGCGCCCATAGCCTGGGAAACGCTCGTCGTTCTTGCTGTGGATAATTAGGACGGAAGGAATAGCCGGGCATCCTATCCCCGCAAGATCGGCTCCTGTTATTCCCGCCCCGCTCGCGGCGATGCTGTGCGCGGGAGTGCCGGCATTCGCGCCGTTGGCGGGGACGGTCTCGGCCATTGTCCCGCCGTCCGAGTGACCAAGATAAGAAATTGCTTTTTCGTCGACACAGAAGAAACCGGCGACCGTCGAAGCCACCTTCGCCTGTTGCATCATTGCGGAGGCCGACGAGCCCCTGGGGTCGCTAAAGGCGACGATAAAGCCGCGCCGGGTCGCTTCCGTCGTGAGGTCATAAAAATTCTCCGATCTGCGGCGGCTGCGCCCTGCGGGCGGGTAAACAATGAGAAGCGGGTAGGCCCGGGTCGGGTCGTAGTCGCTCGGCGTGCGCACGGCGATCGTCAGCTTGTCGGACGTTTGAATCCCGTCATTAAGATCGGCGCGCCCCGTCCGGCTGCCAGGGGCGCAAGCGCCCGCAATTCCCGCATTTGGCCCTGC
>JAFMSB010000190.1:3332-4681 GCA_017353815.1 Methylocapsa sp.
GCCCGCGACGGCGTCCAAAAGAAAGCAAGATAGAACATCAAGGCAACAGAGGTTGCAAAAAGCGCAACCGTCAAGCGCCAGCTGCTAAGCCACTTCATGCAGCCTCCGGTCACTCAAGCAGAAAAATTGCGCGGCAAGCGCGGATTTGGCCAATGGAATTTCCGTTGCCATTTTGTTGGGTCCGGCGAATCCTCAAAATCGGCGAGGGCCAATTCTTGCTCCTCAGACACATGAGGCTATGTGAAGCAATTGGCGAGAAACTCAACCGCAATCTTATAGCTGCGCTTTGGCCATGGTTCCAATCATGCCCGATCTGCTTTCCTCTATGTTGCTCACGAATGCCGAGATGACGGAAGCCGACCGAGAGACCATTGCGGGAGGCACCCCCGGACCGGTGTTGATGGATAATGCAGGTGCGGCCATCGCGACGGCGGCCGCCAGGCTGCTTTCTTGGCAGGGAAGGGTGGCGGTTTTTTGCGGTCCAGGCAACAATGGCGGAGACGGGTTTGTTGCCGCGCGGCTGCTTGCGAGCCAAGGTTTTGCTGTCGAAACGGCCCTTCTCGGAGAAGCCGGTCAACTGCACGGCGACGCGGCGCAAGCCGCGCAAAGCTGGACCGGAAAGATCCTGCCCCCAGAGGAGCTTACTCTCGATAACGCCGGCCTGGTGATCGACGCGCTCTTCGGCTCGGGCCTTTCGCGCGACCTCGACGGGCCCGCAAAGGCGCTGATCGAGCGCCTCGACGAGTGGGCCGGGAAGACAAAAAAACCGGTCATCGCGGTGGATATCCCTTCCGGCATCGACGGCACGAGCGGGCAAGTCCGCGGCGCGGCCGTCCGGGCAACCCGCACCGTAACTTTCTTCCGCCGCAAGCCCGGGCATTTGCTGTTCCCCGGCCGCGCTTACTGCGGTGCAACGACAGTGGCCGACATAGGAATACCTGACTCGGTCCTTGCGGCCATTTCACCCAAGACTTTCGTTAATGGAACGGTGCTTTGGGCACAGCACTTTCCGGTCCCGCGCCCAGAGGGGCACAAATATTCGCGCGGCCATGCCGTCGTTCTCTCGGGCGGGGCAGCTTATACGGGCGCTGCCCGGCTTGCCGCGCGGGGCGCCTTGCGCGCGGGCGCGGGTCTTGTGACCGTGGCCACGCCGGCCGAAGCGCTCGGCGCGCACGCGTCGGCATTGACCGCGATCATGACTCGTGTGTGTGAGGATCCGGGCGGCCTTGCAAAGCTCTTTTCCGACAAAAGAAAAAACACGCTTGTCATGGGGCCGGGTCTCGGGGTTGGCGAGAGAACCCGCGCTCTTGTGCGCGCGGCGCTGACAGGCGATCAGGATCGTTCCGCGC
>JAFMSB010000191.1 GCA_017353815.1 Methylocapsa sp.
CTCGGCATGCGGCGGCGCGCAAGCCGCGATGGGACCTTTTTACTGCCCGCTCGACCAGAAAGTGTATCTCGACACCTCGTTTTTTGACGACATGAGGCGCCGCTTGGGCGGCGGCGGTGAATTCGCGTATGCCTATGTCATTGCCCATGAGATTGGCCACCATGTTCAAAATCTGATGGGAATCTTGCCAAAGGTCCAGGCCGCGCAGCGGCATGCCGCGAGCCGGGGCGATGCAAATGCTCTTTCGGTTAGTGTCGAGCTCATGGCCGATTGTCTCGCCGGAGTTTGGGCCGCAAATGCCGAGCAGCGCTACCGCTTCCTCCAGCCTGGCGACCTCGAGGACGCCGTCAACACCGCCCAGGCAATTGGCGACGACCGTTTGCAGAAGGCGTCCCAGGGTTATGCCGTGCCCGACTCCTTCACCCATGGCTCATCCGCGCAGCGGGTGCAATGGCTGAGCGTGGGCCTAAGATCGGGCCAGATCGATTCCTGCAACACCTTCGCCCGCTGATGGAAATCCGCGATAATTGATTGGCGTTGATGCAACGTTCCGCCCTGCTTTGGATTTGCGGCTGATGTCCGCAATAAAGGGCAGGGTACGCCTATGGCAGGAGAACGCCAAGATGTCCGTCCAACTCGACCACACAATCATAGCCGCCCGCGATAAGAGGGCCTCCGCCGAATTTCTGGCCACGATCTTGGGCCTGAAAGTCAAGGAGCCGTTCGGTCCATTCCTGCCGGTCGAGGTGGACAATATCGTGAACCTCGATTTCATGGATGCCGAGGAAGAAAAAATCAGTCCGCAGCATTATGCATTCCTCGTATCCGACGAAGACTTCGATGCCATTTTCAGCCGCATTCTAAAATCGAAAATCGCCTACTATGCCGATCCCGAACACAAAATGGCACGGCAGATCAATCACAGGGACGGCGGGCGCGGCTTTTATTTCGAAGAGCCCGGCGGTCACAATCTGGAAATCCTTACGCGCCGCTACGGCAGTGGCGGAGGGCAGAGCTGACGGCGTGCAGGCGCAGGGGCGGTCCCTTGCTGGGACATGGCTGCAGCCGCCCATTCACGAAATTCATGAAATTAAAAAAATACGCAAGCCGAACCCGGAATTCCACGGGCTTGGGCTGCTCCGTGCTCAGCTCAGTTTTTGAAGTTGGCGGGATCCGCGATCATGCTGACATAGAGCGCGCGGCGAGCGCCGGTTAGCGGACTTTCACCCCTTTGCCCGAACTTCCACATCGAGCCCGATATCGAGGGCGGGGGCGCTGTGCGTGAGCCATCCGGCCGAGATAAGATCGACGCCCGTGGCGGCAATCGCGCGCGCGGATGCAGACGTCACGCGCCCGGATGCTTCGGTGATGGCGCGGCCTCTTGCCAAGGCAACCGCCCTCGCCAGCATATCCAAGCTCATATTGTCGAGCAGCACCGCATCCGCGCCTTCCGCGAGCGCCTCGGCAAGCTGGCCGGGATCTTCGATTTCGACCTCGATCTTGACGAGGTGACCGGCGGCCGCGCGGGCGCGCCGCAGCGCCTGCGTGATGCCCCCTGCGATGGCGATATGATTATCCTTGATGAGGATCGCGTCATCGAGACCAAAACGGTGATTGCCGCCGCCCCCCGCGCGCACCGCGTATTTTTCCGCCGCCCGCAGGCCGGGCGTGGTCTTGCGGGTGCAGACGATTCTGGCCTTGCTTCCCTTCACCGCGGCGACGAGCGATGCGGTTGCCGTTGCGATGCCGCTCAGGCGGCAGAGAAAATTGAGCGCGGTTCGCTCGGCGGTAAGTATCCCGCGTGCCGGCCCGATGACGCTGGCGATAACGCTTCCGGCCGCAACGCTGCCGCCATCCTCGATGCCGGTTTGAAGAGAGATTTTGGGATCGGCGAGTTCAAAGGCGAGTTTTGCAAATTCGAGTCCGGCAACAATGCCTTTATCGCGCGCCCGGAGAACGGCCCGCGCGGCAAGCGCCGGCGGAACAATTGCGTCCGTTGTGATGTCGCCCGCCCGGCCGAGGTCCTCGCACAGGGCCGCGCGAACGAGGGGTTCGATTATAATTTTCGGGAGGGGCAAAAGGGGCATTGCGCGGGCTTGCTTTTCACGCGGCGGGCGCAAGCGTGATTTCCCGTGCGGCGGCAATTGCCTCTTCCAAATAAAGATAGCTCCGTCTCCCGTGCTCCGCCGCTTGCGGAAAATCCGTCCGGAAATGGGCGCCGCGGCTTTCCTGGCGGCGCAGTGCCGCAGCGACAATCATAAGGGCCACGAGCGCTGGATCGCGCGCTCTACCTTCTTGCTGAGCCAACGGCAAAAGCTCAGCCGCCGCCGCCTCCAGGCCGTCGCCATCGCGCAAAACGCCTGCCGCAGGGCTAAGAATTTTTTGCGCGGGCGCGGGATCGCTCGCGATGAGCACTTGGTCCCGTGCAGGCTGTCTTTTGCGCGGGAAATTCTGCGCCAAGCCATTAATGCTGTCCGCAACCAAACGGCCGCAGACCGCGGCTTCGAGCAGGGAATTGCTCGCGAGGCGGTTCGCGCCATGCAGGCCGGTGGATGCGGCCTCGCCGCAAGCCCAGAGCCCTTCGATGGAGCTGCGCCCCCAGAGATCGACCGCAATCCCCCCCATGTGGTAATGGGCCGCCGGGCGGACCGGAATGAGTTGCTTTGCCGGATCGATGCCCTCACTGCGGCAAAAGCCGGCGATTGCTGGAAAGCGGCGCGCAAATTTGCCTGCCAGCCGCCGGGCGTCGAGATAGATCCGGCGGCCCGCCGCCATCTGCCGCCAGGCCGCCCGGGCGACGATATCGCGCGGGGCAAGCTCGGCTCCCGGAATGTCCGCCATAAAGCGGCTGCCGGTATCATCGACCAAAATCGCCCCTTCGCCGCGCACGGTTTCGCTCACGAGCTTGAGCGGAAATGACGCGCCATCGAGCGCCGTTGGATGAAACTGAATGAACTCCAAGTCCGCCATTTTGGCGCCCGCCTTGGCGGCGAGCGCGAGGCCCTGCCCCCAGGAGCCCGGCGGATTGGTGCTGTGCTGGAAAAGCCCGCCGATGCCGCCAGTGGCGATGATGACACAGGATGTCTCGAAGATTACCTGGCCGTGGCTTGTGCGGGCATAGACTCCGAGCACGCGATTATTCTCGGCGAGGATTTGCAGCGCTTCCGCCCCTTCGAGCAGGGTGATGGAAGGCGTTTGGCGGACCAGGCAGGCCAGGGCGCGCATGATTTCGCGCCCGGTCGAATCGCCGCCCCCATGAACGATGCGCCGGCGCGAATGCGCGGCTTCAAGGCCGAGCATCGGCCGGCCTTGGGCGTCGCAATCGAAGGCAACGCCGCGTCTTGCCAAATCTTCGACGGCGGACGGCGCTAAGGCGAGGATCGCGCGCGCGGCTTTCTCGTCACAAAGCCCATCGCCTGCCCCCAATGTATCGGCGAGATGCAGGCCGATGCTATCATCTGCGCCGATCGCAGCGGCGATCCCGCCCTGAGCAAGCGCGCTCGCCGCCTCCGCCCCGAGCGGGGCCTTGGTCAGGAGGACGACAGGCCTTGGGGCGAGCGAAAGCGCCGCGGTGAGGCCCGCAAGCCCGCCGCCGGCGATAAGACAGGACCCGCGCGCGTCGATCGATTCCATCATTTCACCGCCAGCATGCGCTCAACCGCCCGGCGCGCCGCAACCGCGACCGCGGGATCGATTTCGACCTCATGCTGCATGGTCTCGAGCGCCCGCCGGATCTTGCCAAGCGTTATCCTCTTCATATGCGGGCAGAGATTGCAGGGCCGGATGAATTCGAGGCCGGGATTTTGGATCGCGACATTGTCGCTCATAGAGCACTCGGTCAAAAGCACGGCGCGCGCGGGCCGGTACTTGCTGACATAGGCCGACATGGCCGCGGTCGAGCCGGAAAAATCGGCCTCGGCGACCACCTCCGGCGGGCATTCGGGATGCGCCAAGACAACCACGCCGGGATAAGCTTCGCGCAGCTGCCGCACTTCCTCGGCACCAAACCGCTCATGCACCTCGCAATGACCGGACCAGGCGATCACCTCCACGCTTGTCTCGGCCGCGACATTGCGCGCCAGATATTCGTCGGGAAGCATGATCACTTGCTTCACGCCGAGGGACTCGATGACTTCGCGTGCATTGCCGGAGGTGCAGCAGATATCGGACTCGGCTTTGACGGCGGCAGACGTATTCACATAGGTGACAATTGGGACCCCCGGGTACGTCTTGCGGAGAAACCGCACATCTTCGGGAGTGATCGATTCCGCGAGCGAGCAGCCCGCCCTCAGATCGGGGATGAGGACTTTCTTTTCGGGATTGAGGAGCTTTGCGGTCTCGGCCATGAAATGAACGCCCGCAAGCACTATGATCTCTGCATCCGCCTCCATCGCTTGCCGGGCGAGAGCCAGGCTGTCGCCGACGAAATCGGCCACACAATGAAAAATCTCCGGCGTCTGATAATTATGTGCAAGAATGACGGCATTGCGCGCCCGCTTGAGCCGCATGATCGCATCGATCTCTTGCGCATGAACCGGCCATTCGACCGCCGGAATCGCGTGGCGGACCTTGGCATAGAGATTCTCCGCATAGGAGACATCCGCGCGGGATTGCGGAAGCGGCGTTGGCACGGCTTTATACTCCAACTGAGTATTACGTGGCCATATGCTGGTATTGAGC
>JAFMSB010000192.1 GCA_017353815.1 Methylocapsa sp.
TTGGGGTCGCCGACAGTCTTGCACACCACGCCAGGGAGCGTCACATCCGATTGGCTCGATAATACCGCAAGCGTGACCCCCAAAACCCGCGCCTACGAGCGCAAGAATAGATTGTTTGCTGACTGCGTGGGCTTGAAACCGCATGCCACTGCCAACAAAGGAGGCGTAAAGCTCTCGCGCAGCCTGGCTTTCTTCCCATCCCTGGACGAGGATGATTTCGTCCGCGAGATCCGGCCAAACCACTTCGTCGCGGCGGGCCAATGGATGGCTTGAAGGGACCGCGGCAACAAGGCGTTCACGGTAGAGCGGCAACGCTTCTGCATGAGGCCAGAGCATGAAGCTTGGAAGCAACGCCACGTCCAGCCGGCGCTCCTCGAGCGCTGTCACAATGTCCCGATCCGGCAGTTCGGCGATCCTCAAAGAAATTTTCGGATAAAGCTCTCGCCACTTTGACAAGAGGCTCCGAGCGGGTTCTCCATTCGAACGCCGAGGCGGATTTCACCAACCCGTCCTGTCCCGCTCTGTAGTCCCGCGCACTTGACCATCTCAAGCTCCGCGAGCACGCGCTTGACATAAACAATCACCGCCCTGCCGCTAGGCGTCAGTCGAACGCCTGCGTGCCCGCGTTCAAAGAGGGTCAAGCCCAGTTCTTCTTCCAGCCGGGCGACGCGTCGGCTGATGGTTGAAGTGTTCAACCACAGTGCCTCGGCGGCGCGGGCGAAATTCCCGGCCTCGGCAGCAGTGACGACATATCTGAGCTGCTTCAAGTCCATGGCGGGCATCAAAGTAATTCAGCTTTGCAATGACGCAGCCGCTCGACGAGCGCCCCTCTGGGAGGACGCTGCAAAATGCAACGATCACACACTGAGTATTCGTCATCATTCACCCGCTC
Organism: Methylocapsa sp.; assembly: GCA_017353815.1. Classification (GTDB taxonomy): domain Bacteria; phylum Pseudomonadota; class Alphaproteobacteria; order Rhizobiales; family Beijerinckiaceae; genus Methylocapsa. Next base: position 893 of record JAFMSB010000192.1, read on the forward strand.
GCTCGATAGCGGTAGCGCTCGAAAGTCCAATCTGGTAGCGGGCGGTCATCGCCACAGCCTTGGCAGAATTGCAGCCTAAGAATCCGCATCGCGGGCGATGGCCAGCATAGCACGGTTCCGCGCTGACGGCGTTACAATCCCATCGACCGTGAGAGCAGCGTATCCCTTCGCCGACGGCCGTCTTGTGTGAGGATTTTTGCTGCGCCTAGTCTAGCGACGGGTCCATTAGACTGGTCGCATGCGGAGGCAGCGTGGAGATTATTCTTGGCCAAGCCCGGCGGCACTGGAGCGAAGATGAGAAGCGGTCTCTGGTTGCAGAGACATTTGTTGCGGGCCAAACGGTCAATGCCATTGCACGCCGGCATAACATCAGTCGAAGCATGCTGTTTGGCTGGCGCAAACAATATCGCGAAGCGTTAAAGTGTACCGCGCCCCCAACGACAGCGACAGGTTTTACACCTGTTATGATCACTGGACCCGAACTGGTCACGCCGCCAGCCTCTCCCGTATCGCCTGCAGAGACCGCATTCATTGAGCTGGAGTTTGGACGGAACGTTCGTTTGCATATCTCCGGTGCCATTGATCCAGATCTCGTGACGGCGGTGATGAAGGCACTACCGCGGCGATGATACCCATTCCCTCGGGCGTACGCGTGTGGATTGCGACCGGTTATACCGATATGCGCCGCGGCATGCATGGCCTTGCTCTTCAGGTACAGGAAGCATTGAAGCGCGATCCGCATGCCGGCAATCTCTTTGTGTTTCGCAGCCGCCGAGGCAATCTGGTAAAAGTACTCTGGCACGATGCTCTCGGCATGTCGCTTTATGCCAAGAGGCTCGAGCGCGGTAAGTTCATTTGGCCCTCGCCGACCGAGGGCGTTGTTGTGATTACGCCGGCCCAGCTTGCTTACATGCTTGAGGGTATCGATTGGCGGCACCCGCAACGCACATGGCGGCCCGAAGTGGCGGGATGATCCTGTGACATTGTGACTCATGCGGTTGATTTTGAGGTCACGAATCAGGCGATCTGTGCTCATTTGTGATCGTGATGCCGCCAATTGACAGCCTGCCAGACGATATAGAGAGCCTCAAACGGCTTCTTGCTATAGAGCGCGCCGCGCGCATTGACGCGGAGGCGAAGGCTGCCAGCGCCGAGGCCGCAGCTGCACGTGCGGCGGCCAACGTCTCAAGCGCTGAAGCGCTTATTACCCATCTGAAACTCGCCATCGAGAAGATGCGGCGGGAGCTTTATGGCAGCCGCTCGGAACGCGGCCACAAGCTCCTTGATCAGATGGAGCTTGAGCTCGAAGACCTCGAAGCCACCGCCGCCGAAGATGCGATCGCAGCTGAGAAAGTTGTTGCCGAGACGGGTGAGGCGAGCGCCCGAATAGCGGCACATCTTGGCGATTGTGTCCCGGCTCAAACCGAAAACCCGCGCCGCCTCGCGACGGCTCTTCCCCTCGACGAAAACAAAACGTCGAACCGCCGCATAAATCTCCACCGCAAACATCCCCGGCCGCCCTTCCGAATCAAAATTCGGAAAGCGTTAGCCCCAAAAGTGGCCGGGTTTTACTCGCAGCCGCAAAATGTCGCCGCTCCGTGGCCTAATATTGCTCCGCCGCATACAAGCGGTCTGCGGAAAAACCCAAGAAATGTAGTCTCTCTCTCCTTTCGGTGTCGAACAGGGATGCCCGGATTTCGTTGGGGTTGACCGCATTTTACGGCGCTTTCTGTTGGAAGGCGCATACCCTGGGCGTTGGACAGTCTCCTCCCGTCAGGCCACGATGAGCTTTGGAATGCGGATCAAATTATAGGCGATGATGTTGACGAGGAAATCGCCCGCCACGCGATGAACGCCGCGATGTTTGGTCTTGCGCATCGTTCCGTGCTGCTTGCCCCAGCCGAAGATGCATTCGGTCATCTTGCGGCGTGTCTGCGACATGGCATAGCCTTCATGCCGCGTCGTGCGGCCGTCGATGGCGCTCTTTCGCCGCTTGCCGGTCTTCGTCACGCAATTGTTCTGCGCAACATGCGGCGTGACATTGGCGGCCCGGAGTGCAGCAACGTGATCGGCAGTGTCATAGGCTTTGTCCTCACCGGCCGTGATGCTGTGACCGGCTTCTTGGGCTTTGGCTTCCAACACCGATTCCGATGCCTCCCGCTCCGCAGTGCCATTGGCCTCCGTGACCATGCCCGCAACCGCTAGCCCATTCCGATTTTCCATCGTGACATGGCCCATATAGCAAAGCTTTGCCTCGCGCGCGGCCGCCTTACGGTAAAGCTTGCTTTCCGGGTCTGTCGCGCTCGCATGCGTCTCGTTGTTGCGTTTCTGCCCGTGGAAATTGGAGCTGTCGCTTGCGCCGTCGCTGCCGTCCTTGGGACGAAAGCTTTTCTGCGAGGCCCAGGCTTCAATCAGACTGCCATCGACCGAAAAATGCTCGTCTGACAGCAACGGCTTCACCTGAGGAAGGCTGAGCAGTCTCGTCATGAATTTTTGAAAGACGTCGCCTTGCTGCAGCCGGTCGCGATTCTTCGTGAAGGTTGTCTGGTCCCATATGCAGTCATCGGGCGAAAGGCCGACAAACCAGCGATAAAGCAGGTTATAGTCCAATTGTTCTATCAACTGCCGCTCCGAACGAATGCCGTAGAAGGCCTGCAGCAGCGAGGCACTCAGCAATTGTTCCGGTGGGATCGATGGCCGCCCCTCGCTCGAATAAAGCCTGCCGAAAGTTCTGCTCAAATCCTTCAGGACTTCCCGCACGAGCGAGCGTATCTGCCGCAACGGATGATTGGCCGGCACCCGGGCCTCCGGCGATATGTAAGAAAACAAGCTTCCTTGATCCCGAAACTTTCCGCGCAACTTGGCCCCCGACCCGCGACTCGTTATCAATGATTGAATCATCACTTCGCTTTTATGGACAGCCGTTTTTTCAGCAAACTGCTAGTGCGAATTCCGCAAAAGTTAACAGGCTTTTGCGAGTAGAATTCGCTCCAGGTTATTGGTTTGGCCCGATTTCTTATCGCTTGGCCGATTCCGGCCGAGCGGAAAGCGCGCTAGCTCCGGGCAAACAAAGCGTTTCAATAACGGGCGGCAACAGGCGGCGGGGAGGGTGAGAACAAATCGAATTTATAATTCAATCCAAGCCGGATCACATGAAACATGGTGCGGGTGCCGAAGGAGACCAAGGTATCGTCTCCCGAAGAAAAGAGCGTCCTCCGGGCATTTATGCCAACGTAAACATATTCCGCCTTGGCCGAAAGGCTGGGAGTGATCGCATATTCGGCACCCATGCCGATGCAGCCGACGTGAGCGGGCCACCCGGACCGCAGCACCGTGCTCGCCCCCGAGGCGATAAACATTGGCGATGAGAAATTGTAGTAAGTTTCCGTCACCGCAAAGGCAAATCCGCCCGTGGCATAAGGCAAGAAGCGGCCAAAGGCATAGCCAAGGCGCAGCCGCCCTGTGCCAAAATCTTCGACTCTGGTGCCAAAGGTCGCATTATAAGGAAGCCTGGAGCGAATATCGTTGGAAACGGTTGCCTGGCCGGTAATATCTGCCGCGCTGTCGTCGATCTCGATCCCTGCCACAATATGGTAAAGAGGGATATGGAAAAAAGGAAAAAGGGAGAACTCGTAATTTCCTCCGATCTGGAGCCCGCCAAGCGGACCCCGTGCCGTAATGCCAGACGAGCCTTGCGATGAAAGGCCTGGGCTTGGCGGGCCCAAAAAGTATTTGAAGGCGAAATGATCGACCGCTCCGCCGGTATGAAGGCCCATATAAATTC
>JAFMSB010000193.1 GCA_017353815.1 Methylocapsa sp.
CCGGGGCGGGGTTTTGACGATGAGGACTACCGGCTCGCAGCTGTTGCATTGCTGGTTCATGTCGCAAGCGCCGACGGTCCGGTCGATCTTCGCGAGCGGCGAAAGCTTCAGGCGATCATTAAGGAACGGTTTGGGCTCGATTCGCACGCCGCGCAAAGGCTTACCGCGGCGGCCGAGCAAAGCGACCGCGAGGCGGTCGATTTCTATCATTTCACGAGCGTTTTGAAACGCATGCTCGATGACGCCGGGCGGCGCAAGATCGTGGAAATGCTCTGGGACATTGCCTTTGCCGACGGCGCGGCCGATGAGCTTGAGGAAAACACGATCTGGCGGATCGCAGAGCTGCTCGCAGTTTCCACAAGAGACAGGGTTTTGCTGCGCCAGAAGATTGCCGGGCAGATAAAAGCGGAGCCCGGTGCCGGCGGCCCTTGGTCCTCGCCCGGCGGGGAGGAGAGAGAGTGAGCAGCGAAGCGGATACAACAAGCCTTGCCCGCGAAGAGCGGCCGGAGGCGGAGGCTCGTCCGGCCGAGGTCAGATCGCGCCGGGTCACTTTGATCACCGGGGCTTCGGGCGGGATCGGAGCCGATCTTGCCCGGGTGTTTGCGCGCCATGGCCATGATCTTGCGCTTGTCGCCCGAAGCGGGGACAAGCTCGAAGCGCTTGCCGATGAGCTCACTGCGGCGGGCACGCCCCGCCCCTTGGTGATTGCGGCGGATTTGACAAAGGCGGGCGCCGTTGCCGAGGTTGCCGCCGTCCTTAAGGCGGCCGGGGCATCGCCCGGGATTCTCGTGAATAATGCGGGCTTCGGATTGCTCGGCGAGGCTTTCAAGCTCGACGCCAAGGAGCAGCTCGCAATCGCCGATCTCAACATCCGCGCGGTCATGGAGATGACGCTAACATTCCTGCCCGCCATTTGCGCAGCGCAAGGCAAAATCTTGAATGTCGCCTCGGTCGCGGGCTATTTTCCAGGCGGCCCCGGGATGGCGGCCTATTATGCCTCCAAGGCGTTCCTTCTGTCTTATTCGCGGGCGCTCCATCAGGAGCTGCGAGGCCTTGGCGTCACCGTTTCTGCCGTTTGCCCCGGGTATACCGCGACCGGCTTTCAGATGCGGGCCGGGATCAACACCCGTGCCGCTCTAGCACAGTTTCCCTCCACCACCGCGCTCGAAGTTGCCGAGGCGGGCTATAAGGGGTTGATGGCCGGGCGGCGCGAGATTGTGCCGGGATTTTTCAACCGGCTCACGGTTTTGCTCTTGCCTTTTTTGCCAAAACCCCTGCTGTTGAGCATCGTCTCTCGATTGCAGAAAAACCGCCCTCTGTGACCGGGGCACCGGTTTTGCCCGGGGATGTTGCCCGATTGAGTGGAGGCCGGATCGCAGCCCTGACGCCGCCCGCCGCTGCCCGAGGCTCCGGAGGGCAAGTCCGCGCCAGAAATTGAACCCGCTCACCGTTTTCTCTTGCTATCTTTCGGCCAACTCTATAGTGTTAGTTTGTTTCGCCTTGCAGCAAGAATTCTTCCGCAAAGCGTTGGTTTCTCAAATAGCTTTTTTGAATGCGGCAGCCGCGCGCTGACTCCGGACGCGAACGCAGGGTACTGATCATCCTGCATCAAAGGGACTCGTCGCCCGGGCGGCTTGGGCGGCTTCTCACGGCGCGAGGATTTGCGCTCGATTGCCGGCGCCCCATTTTTGGCGACCCGCTGCCTGTGACGCTCGCGAGTTACGCGGGCGTCATCATTTTCGGCGGCCCGATGAGCGTCAACGACGAAGCCGCTTGGCTCAGGCGCGAAATCGGCTGGATTGGGGTTCCGCTTAAGGAGCGCGTCCCCTTCCTTGGCATTTGCCTTGGCGCGCAAATGCTCGCCCGCCATCTGGGCCACAGCGTCAGGCCGCATCCCAACGGCGTGTTCGAGGCGGGCTACCATCCGATTCATCCAACGGAGCAAGGACACAGGCTCTGCGAATGCCCTTTCCCGAGCTATGTCTATCAATGGCACCGGGAAGGCTGCGAGCTGCCTTCTGGCGCGATTCTGCTCGCGCGGGGGCAGGAATTCGACACCCAGGCCTTCCTCTATGGCGAGGCGGCCTATGGCCTCCAGTTTCACCCGGAAGTGACCTTTTGGGTGCTGTGCCGCTGGACGTTTACGACCCGCGAGCGCCTGAATCAGGCGGGCGCACAGCCGCGGCGGCGCCATTTTGAAGGTTGGCTGCGGCATGATGCTGCCATCGCGCGCTGGTCGGGGGCCTTTCTGCGCCGCTGGATACCCGGCCCCGGTATTGCGTAAGATCAGGCTGCGGCTCTGCCCCGGTAGATTGCAAACCGCCGCGGGTTATTGCGCCGCTCGCGATTTGCGCTCGCAAATGGTTTTTGAGCGTGGCAGCCCGCTTTGGCTGCGGGGCTGTCGTGGCGAATGCTGCCCGATGGATGCCGGCTGCCGGTCACGCGAGCCCCTTGGCAATGAGGGAATTGCGGGGACGAAGCTTCAAAATAACCGGATAATGTTGCGGCGGAGGCCCAAGTTTTATACACGATTGCGTCCGGCTTAATTGTTGCGAATAACTCCGTTTCTTTAAAGACGATTTGGAAGTGCATCACCAAGCTAGCATGCAATGGCGGCCTGTCGCCGCCTGTTCGAAAACCCCACAGATTTCTTTCTCAATTGCGGCATGGCGGCCGCAAGGACGGCTGGGCCTAAGCGGTCGTGGGGAGACCCGGAACAGGCAAAGATTGCGTTTGTGATGCGTAACTGTTAATGTCAATCAATACAGATTAAGGCAAGCGGGCGATGCCGATAGATCGTTTTGATGCCGCGATATTGGGGGCGGGCGTGAGCGGATTGGCATCGGCCTATTTTTTGGCACGGTCCGGCTTGCGTGTCTGCTTGCTTGATGACTATCCAATGCCCGGCGGGAATCATATTTCCCGCGATTTTAGTGGCTTCACATTCGATATTGGCTCGATATTCTTTTACCCAGGCAATCCGCAGTTTAAGATGTTTCCTGGCTCCGATGCGGATTTCGTGCCGGTCGACCTCACATTGGGCCGCATAACGCCGCAAGGCCATATCCGTTCTTATCCTTTATCGATCAAAGACGAGATCCTTAAGCAACCCTGGCGCTTTCTGCGCTTCGCGCTAAGCCTTGGCCGGCAGAAATTCTTGGGCGGCCCAGGCACCAATGCCGAGAGTTACGCGATCTATTACCTTGGCGCTTATCTTTACCGCGAATCGGGCTTGCGCAACTACCTGCTGCGTTTCTACGGGATTGATCCGCAGACGATTAGCCTCCATTTTGTCGAGCGGCGCATGAACCTGACTCGGTTAACGAGCCTGCGCCGGGCGGCGCAGGATCTCGTTAAACGCATGCGGCGAAACCCAGCTGCCGCCGTCAAACCCCATGCCATTGCCCGGCCGGTCGGCGGATTTTCGAACCACTACAAGAAGGTGGCCGAACAGTTGCACAGCCTCGGAGTCGAGATCCGCTGTGCAGCCGGTCTCAAGGCCGTATGCAAGACCCCGGCTGGGCTGCAAATCGACACGGCTTGCGGGACATTATTTGCCAAGCGCGTCATCAACACCTTGCCGCTTCAAATGGTCTTCGGCCTGCTCGGAAGCACGCAAGCCGTCGAACTCTCCTCGACCAAGCTATGCACGCTGTGCTGTTCCTTCGCCGGGGATCGAGGCTTCAAAACCGTGGTGCTCTATAACTTCCATGACAAAGGCGCTTGGAAACGCCTTACAATGCATTCCGATTATTACGGAAAGCATGCGGGCAGAGAATTCTTCGACGTTGAAGTTACTCTCGGTGATAAAAGGCCGAAGGCAGAGAGCCTTTTCGAAGATTTTGCCGCCCACACAAATCAACTGGGCCTGTTTCGCGGCGATCTGCGCCTCGAAGGCTCCATGGATCTGGATTTTGCTTATCCGGTTTGCGACCTGAAAGCCGAGGAAAGACGGTTGCGGCTTATTGATCTCCTTGCCCAATCGGGCATTGAGACAATCGGGCGGCAGGGCCTTTTCGATTATATCCCGCACTCCGCCATTGCCATCGAAGCAGCGCGCGAGCGCTACGGACGAGATGTCCCATGGGTGCCCTATTCGGGGCCCCCTAACGGGCGGTAAGGCGCTGGCCGGTTTGCCCCCTTGTTTACGAAGCTGACTTCGTCACTCCGGCGGTTTGCCCGATGCGAGCATGCCACGGCGGACGATCTGGACTTTGCCCGGGCGAGGCGGTTCGAGCATCGTTTTGGCGCGGGAAAATCTCGCGTCCAATCTCCCGCAATTGAGCTCGCGGTACCGGCAGCATCTGCGCGATGGCAGGCTTGGTGCGCGGCTCGCTGAGCGCGCTTTCCGTCCGGCCGGAATCGGCCGACGGTAAGAAATCGCGCCAATTCGCTAAGCCGGAGCGGATTCCCGCCGCAAAAGGCAATCAACTTTGCGCAATACGCTTGTCTTATGACTTTCTGCACCGCCATGGCAGAAAACAACCGCTGCGAGCGGGTTGCCGCCCGCTCGTCGGCGGCGTCGGATCGGGAATGCGCTGACCGTTTGACGGGCGGGGCGAGAGTTGGATCGCCGTCGTCTTTTCCTTTGGATAACCGGTACTCTGCTAGCCCGCTGCGGCCCCGGTCCCGCCATTCGCCCGCACCGGCTCGGCGGCAAAGGTAACAGACCC
>JAFMSB010000194.1 GCA_017353815.1 Methylocapsa sp.
GGCCTTTTTTGCAAGCGCCGTCATTCCGCCTTATTTCGCCCGGTTCGCTCCGAAAATGCCCGCCACAGTCCCGGCCCGGTCACGCGCTTTATTGCGCTCGCCGCGTTCGCCTCCGTCTGTTTCTGCTATGGGAGGGCATCCGCAGGCCCCCTGCTCGTGATCGACGTGCCTTCCGGTTTGGTGCTTTATGAGGAGCGCGCGACAGAACCCTGGTACCCAGCCTCCGTGACCAAGCTCATGACAGCCTATGTCGCATTGAGCGCGGTGCGCGATCACCGCATTACGTTTGACACGCCGATTGCCGTATCCGCGCGGGCGGCGTCGATGGCACCTTCCAAAATGGGTTTCAGGCCGGGCACTCTGGTGACGCTCGACAACGCCTTGAAGATGCTGATGGTGAAATCGGCCAACGATATGGCGGTGGCTATCGCGGAGGCCGTTTCGGGCTCTGTAGAGGCGTTTGCCGACGACATGAACGCGGCCGCCCGCGCGCTTGGCATGACGCAATCCCATTTTGTCAATCCAAATGGCCTCCCCAATCCCGACCATGTTTCCTCGGCACGCGATCTCGCGATCCTCGGCCGCGCTCTTTACCTTTCATTTCCGGAGCAGGCCGAGCTGTTCAACATTGGCGCAATGAGGCTCGGGGGCGCGATTATTCGCAACCACAACGATCTTCTTGGACGCTACCCGGGTGTGGATGGGATGAAAACAGGGTTCATCTGCGCTTCCGGCTTTAATATCGTTGCGAGCGCGACTCAGAGCGGGCGCAAGGTCATTGCCGTTGTCCTTGGAGCGCCTAGCCCTCGCAGCCGGGCGGTCATGGCGGCCGTCCTGTTCGACCGGGCCTTTGCCGGAATAGACCGGCCCTCGAGGCCGCTTGCGGAGCTCAGCGCGGCCGGGCAGCCGGCGCTTCCTTCCGTCCAGCAAACTTTCTGCCGCAACCGCGGCCGATTGGCTGCGGCTTTCAACGCGCAAACGGACCGTTTGCTCATGCCTCTTCTTGGCCCCAAAAGCGCGGCGAATTCGAACTCTAAGAATCTCGTCCTGACGACCACCGCGAACCTGGCGAGGACAGCGCCGGTTGCGACACGGATTGCGATGGTGCCCGCACCAGCATTCGATCCTGTGCCTGTCTATGTCGGCCCTCCTCCAGGGTTCAATGGCCTCGTCGCGCAAGCAAGGCCGCCGCATTCTCCGATTGGCACGCCATCCCCCGCCGGCTCCATGAGCGCTTATAGCGAGGCCCCGGCCGCGGCCCTCGCGCAGTCGCCTCTCGCGCCCGACGCGGAGGCGCTGCCGATGAAGGAAAGCGGGAAAACGCGCCGGTTGAAGGCGAGGCGCGGTGCCTCGCACCGCCACATCATTGCCCGTGCTGCCGCGAAAGCGAGATCTGCGAAAATGGCGCATAGCAGACCCTCGGCGGGCAAGCGCCGCGACTCCGCGAATGCGTCTGCCAAAACGCCAGCGAAAACCGCGGCAAAGCACGCTCCCGGCGGCCGTGCCCCCGCAAAAGTTGCCGTCCGGTCAAACAGAACTGCCGGGAAGACGAGCGAGAAGCACGCAAAGAGATAATGGCCGCCTGCAGAGCCCCGCGCATCAGCGGCCCCCCTCTTAAGGGCCTTCACGGCGTTCCGCTCTGCGAGTAATATGCGGCAGGATCGGCGTCATGCCGGAGAGGGCTGAATGGCGGGCACGGACGCCGCCGGGCAGCGGCTCGATAAATGGCTGTGGTTTGCGCGGCTGACGCGGACGCGGAGCCTTGCCGCAAAGCTCGTGGCCAGCGGATATGTGCGGGTAAATTCGCGGCGGGTGACCACCCCCGCAAAGGCAATCGCTCCCGGCGATGTTTTGACGGTTGCGCTGCATTGTCAGGTGCGAGTTTTGAAAGTTGCGTCCATGGGCACACGCCGCGGCAACCCGGCCGAAGCCTCGCATTTGTTCGACGATTTGGCGGAAGCCCGGGAGCTGGAACGGTCAAGTTAGGCCCGCGGCGGGATTAAAGCGGCCTGTCTTCCCAGCCCGGCCGCAGCGCAAAAATCCTTGGACAGCGGGCGTGCCCCGCGCTAAGTCCAGCTCTCCCCAGGAACTTGCGCCCGAAAAAAGCCTTGCTGCCCTGTGGCATCGTGCCGCTTGCCGAACGCGCCGGCCCGTGCTGTCTAGCCGCGAAGGACAATCAAGATGACTTATGTCGTAGTGGAAAACTGCATTAAATGCAAATACTTGGACTGCGTCGAAGTTTGCCCGGTCGATTGCTTTTATGAGGGCGAGAATATGCTGGTGATCCATCCGGACGAGTGCATTGATTGCGGGGTTTGCGAACCCGAGTGCCCTGCGGAAGCGATCAAGCCCGATACGGAGCCCGGGCTCGAGAAATGGCTTAAGCTTAATGCCGATATGGCGCGATCTTGGCCCAATGTCACGGTAAAGCGCGAGGCTCCGCCTGAGGCAAAATCGTTCGACGGAAAGCCTGGCAAGTTCGAAGCTTACTTTTCTCCCAATCCTGGCCAGGGCGACTGACAGCCGGGAACGCTGATTAAATTTTGGAATACTCGCTTGAACCTTCGCCCATTAAGCATATCTTTTGATTTCCTATCTTTTTTGTGTCAAACTGCAACCGGCAGTTCGCGAGGACAGGCTCGTTATCTGGGCGGTGAAGGCCGTTTTGCCCCGGGATGTGCATTTGCGGATAGCACGCCCGGAAGAGCGCGAGTACCATAGGCCCGGCCCGTTTCCGGCGGGGTAATCAATCGTTCGGGAGCACTCTCTTTCGCCCCCTTCTGGGCCGAAAAGCTAATTTTTACACGGGCCAGGCGGCAACAGCCGCCGAATCTGCCTTATCTCCACAGCTGGGCAGAAGAAAAGGAGCGCGCTGACTATGGCGTCTGTCAAGAAGACCGGGAGATCGCTAAAGGCAAAGCAGGCGAGAGCGGCTCGAACGCAAAAGCAGGCGAGAGCTCGAACGCAAAAGAAGTCGCCCAAAACCACTGCCGAGCTTAAGGCGAGGAAAGTTGCTCCGGCGAGAAAGCAGACGGCCACAACGCGGCTACCAAGCAAGCCGGGGCAGCGTTCGAAGGCGCGTTCTCCACAAGGGGCGGCGGCAAGGGGGGCCGCGGCAAGGGGGGCTCCGGCTACCAAGGTCAAATCCGCCAGCCAGAAAAAGTCTCCCGCCTCGCGGTCCGCGGCGCAGCCAGCGGCGCGCGGCGCAAAAAGGGCAGCGCGCGCGGGATCGGCAACTCGCAATTTGAGCGCTATTTCGAAAACGGCTCCTGTGCGGGCGTCGAAGGGCCAATCGCAGACCAAGCGCGAAGCGGCGCGGGCCCAGCAGGTAGAGGCGCCCGGCACGTCACGGCGGTCGGCTGCAAAAGCAGAGGCTCCTGGCCGGGCTGCGAACGCGTCCGAAAAATTGATTAAGCGGGCATCGAGCAAAGCGGCGGCAGCGGCGATACTCGCCCTCAAGCGGAAATCTGCCCTCGTGGCGGGGGCCCCCGCAAGTCCGGAGATGGCAGCGGCCAAAATGCCGACTGGCGCGAGCGCGGCGGGGAGAGCGCGCGTGGCTGCTGTGCCGGAACCCGCCAAGACGATATCATCCACTGCTGTTGGTATCGAAAGGGAAGATTCTCGAGCCGGGGCGCAACCGGCCGGTATGGCTCTTGGGCCTGCGCCCCAGGGTAACTCCCAGCAGCCCGCGAGCATTTCCATTCCGGCTGCACCCGCTGCGCGCGCATTGCCTCCCGCTAACAACAAAGCCGGGGCAACGGCGGGCACAGGCGCCGCCGCCGCTCGCAGCCAGGGAAAATTGCCGGCACAGAACGTTCTTGGAAAACCAGGAGTCCCCGCGCATAAGCCGTCAAAGGGAGCAAATATGGCCCGCCCGCCTTTCAAATTAGGCGAACTCGTGGTCTATCCGGCCCACGGAGTGGGCGAAATTATAGCGATAGAGGAAGAGGCGGTCGCGGGCTTCACGCTTGAACTTTTTGTGCTCAGCTTCGCCAAAGACAAAATGATTCTCAAGGTGCCGGTAGCCAAGGCGGCGAGCGTCGGAATGCGCAAGCTTTCCGATTCAGCGGCAATTAAGGCAGCGCTTGATACCTTGGCCGGCCGCGCCCGCATCAAACGCACCATGTGGTCGCGTCGGGCGCAGGAATATGAAGCCAAAATCAACTCCGGCGACCTGACCGCGATTGCAGAGGTCGTGCGTGACCTTTACCGGTCGGAGACGCAGCCCGAGCAGTCCTATTCCGAACGGCAGCTCTACGAGGCCGCGCTCGACCGCATGACGCGGGAGCTCGTTGCTGTGCAGAAGCTCACGGAGACAGAGGCGCTGAAGGTGATCGAGGTCCAGCTGCAGAAGGGACCGCGCCGCGGCAAGGCTGAGGACACCGAGGTTAGCGAAACTGACATAGAGCAGGCGGCGTAACTCGATCACGCCGCGCCCACAGCCCTCTGTCTCTGCCTGAGGCAGGGTCATCCGCAATTGCTGGTTGTGGCGGGAGTCTTGATAGGCGGACGGGTATCCTCCATATCTACCCCAGCCGGGGCACGAAGACGCAACCTCAGAAGCCGCCAAGCGTTCCGGAGGTCTAATCGCGGTTCCGGGCGGGCGCGAAGCAGAGCGAGCGCCGAGCCTAAAAAGAGACTATA
>JAFMSB010000195.1 GCA_017353815.1 Methylocapsa sp.
TTCAGTTGCTCGAGCGCGGCGCAGGGCTCGCGATACATGCGCCGGCGCATCACGAAGAAATCGAGAAACGAAAACCAAAGGCCGCAAAGGAAATCGGTCAGCTCCCGCTCAAAACGAGTGGTTTCGCCCTGGGGTGAGAGCCGGAATTTGATTTCGGCTCGGACCTGCGGCGTATTTGTCGTGATCGCCCACAGGCGTGGCGCGTCGCGTTCTGCAATCTGCCAAACATAGCTCCCTCTTCTGCCGCCCGCTATGAATTCTTCAGTTACCAGCTCGCCCGGGAAAAGCGAATGGCCTGCTGCCCCCGTTACCCTGCGGGACGCGGGATGCCACGAAGGTCAATTTGCCGAAGTGGTGACATAATCGAAGACTTGTCCTATCGGCCGGTGAACCTCTACCGCTATCCGGGTCATGTCCGGCCCTCCTCTTTTCCACTTGCGTCATGCCGCGTCACTTCGATCCTGCTCTTATCAATGATCCTTTTGGTGATCCCGGCCTCTATGTGGATCTCGTGTTCGCGCGGCGCGCATTGCTATTCGATCTCGGCGACCTGAGCCCGCTTGCGCCGCGCAAGATCCTGCGCGTCAGCGACGCTTTTGTCACCCACAGGCATATGGATCATTTTGCCGGCTTCGACCAGCTGTTGCGGCAGCTTATCGGGCGCGAAAAGACGATCCGCATTTATGGGCCGGCAGGCCTTATCGGCGCGGTCGAGCATAAACTTAATGCGTACAGCTGGAACCTCATCCAGGGCTATGAGGGCCATTTGATATTCCGGGCGGCGGAGATCGATAAGGTGGGCTCCGTCACATCTGCGGAATTTTCTAGCCGGGCGCGGTTCGAGCGCTTTGACGCCGGAACCAATCAAAGCGATGATGGCTTGCTGCTTCAAGAACCTGGCCTCCAGATTCGATCGGCTTTTCTCGATCATGGCGAGCCGGTGCTCGGATTTGCCATCGAAGAGCGGGCTCACGTCAATGTGTGGCGAAATAAGATCGAAGCCATGGGGCTTTCCATCGGGCCTTGGCTGCGGGCGTTCAAAGAGGCAACGCTGCGCGGCGCTCGCGACGATAGCTTGATCGAAGTTGCATGGCACGATCCCTCCCCCGGGAGGGCCGCCCATCTTCCTCTTGGCTATCTCAAAAAAGAGATCATGAAAATCACCGGGGGGCGCAAGATTGCCTATGCCGTCGATTGTTCCTTTACGGACTCAAATATCGAAAAGATCGTCCGGCTTGCGAAGGATGCCGATATTCTATTTATCGAAGCGACATTTCTTGACTCCGATGCGGAGCTCGCCAAGGCGCGCCACCATCTCACGGCAAGACAAGCAGGAACTATTGGACGGCTCGCGGGGGCAAAGCGCCTCGTGACTTTGCATCACTCTCCGCGTTACAAGGGAAAAGGCCAAGCGCTCATTGACGAGGCACAAGCTGCCTTTACGGGCGGCTAGGCGGGCGGGCGCTCGCGGGCAAGGACAGGCGGCAATGGCCATGCAGCGCATTCCCGAAGAAGAATTGATGAACCGGCCGCTTAACGCTAAGGCCTATGCCAAAGCCGATTTTTCCGAGCCGAATTCCAGCTTCGTTGCTTTCTTCGCCGAGAAATTCCCCGCCTTTAGCGGCAGGAAAATACTGGATCTCGGGTGTGGCCCCGCCGACATTACGATCCGGTTCGCCAAGCGTTATCCGCAAGCAAGCGTTCTCGGCCTCGATGGCGCCGGGGCGATGCTCGCTCTCGCCAAGAAGGCTATTCTTCAAGAGTCCGCAATGGCCAATCGCGTAAAGGTCGGAAAATGGCATATTGGCCGGGAAGCCTGTCCTTTGGGCACGGAATTGTTCGATGCCGTGATCAGCAACAGCTTGCTCCATCACATGCGCGAGCCGCTTGATCTTTGGAGAGCCATTCGCGCCTGTGCCGCAGCTGGTGCCGCGGTGCTCGTCATGGATCTTCTCAGGCCCCTAACTCGCGCCGACGCCGCGAACATTGTGGCGGCCTATGCCGGCAAAGAGTCCGAGGCGTTGAAAAAGGACTTTTTGAACTCCTTGCTGGCGGCCTACCGCCTGGCCGAAATCGAAGACCAGCTCGTCTCGGCCAAGTTGGATTTTTTGCATGTTGAAGTTGTGACCGATCGCCATTTTATCGTTTCCGGATCAATAGCATGATCCCCGGGCATCTCCTGGAGCTTGAAATATGCGCCGCTCAATGCCGCAGCCGTGGTCGCTGGCTGGAATTTCCGCGTCAAGAAGCAGAATAGCTGGGGGGCGCGGCAGACGATTGATGCCTGAGCAACAAAAACACTTGTCATAAGGGAACAAAGCGGGTACAATCTTCAAAGATTGCGCCGCACCTATGCGCATGCCAGAAGGATTGATCACCGTGAATTCCGCAAACCTCCGTGTCGTGGAAGGGCCGTCCGTGGACAAAACCAAGGCGCTCGACGCCGCAATGACGCAGATAGAACGAGCTTTCGGAAAAGGCTCGATCATGCGGCTTGGCAAGAATCAAAAGGCGGTCGAAATTGACACCGTCTCGACGGGCTCGCTTGGCCTCGATATTGCGCTTGGCGTGGGCGGCCTGCCGCGCGGCCGGGTCATCGAGATCTATGGCCCCGAATCCTCGGGAAAAACCTCGCTCACTTTGCATGTCATTGCCGAAGCGCAGAAAAAGGGCGGCGTTTGCGCTTTTATTGATGCCGAACATGCCCTCGACCCGGTCTATGCGCGCAAGCTCGGAGTTAATCTTGATGATCTTTTGATTTCCCAGCCCGACACCGGCGAGCAGGCGCTTGAGATAACGGACACTTTGGTGCGCTCGGGCGCGGTCGATGTTCTCGTTGTCGATTCCGTCGCGGCCCTCACCCCCCGGGCGGAAATCGAAGGCGAGATGGGCGATAGCCAGCCGGGCCTCCAGGCGCGGCTCATGAGCCAGGCGCTGCGCAAGCTCACCGCATCGATTGCCCGCTCGCAGACAACGGTCATTTTCATCAATCAGATCCGGATGAAAATCGGGGTGATGTATGGGAGCCCCGAAACAACGACCGGCGGAAACGCGCTCAAATTTTATGCCTCGGTCCGGCTCGACATTCGCCGGATCGGCTCGATAAAGGAACATGATGAGGTCATTGGCAATCAGACCCGGGTCAAAATCGTAAAGAACAAAGTCGCGCCGCCTTTCAAACAGGTCGAATTCGATATCATGTATGGCGCGGGCATTTCGAAGGCGGGCGAGCTCATCGATCTTGGCGTCAAGGCCGGCGTCGTCGAAAAATCCGGCGCATGGTTTTCCTATGATAGCCAGCGGCTCGGCCAGGGCCGGGAGAACGCGAAGAATTATCTCAAAAGCAATCCGCAAATCGCCGAGCGGATCGAGAAGGAAATTCGCGAAAACGCGGGCCTTATCGCCGACCGCATTCTCGAAAGCGCCGATTCGGGCGGACCGGAGGAGTAAGCGTCCCTGTCTTGACCGCCATCCCAAGCGCCGGCCCTCGCCGAGGGCGATCAGCGCGATATTCTGGAGTCTTACAAGACGAACCCGGGAAGCATTTACAGCAAGGTTCGGACGGGGCCTGAATACCGGGGCGGCCATCACGTTGGACGGAATACCGTCGGGCTCAATGAGGAAGGCATGGTTTTCCGCCGGCCGCCCGAGGCAAAGGAAACCGCGGAGAAATAAGTTCCTCAGCGGCGCCTGTAGGCAGCCTCTACGGCCCTCGGCAAAGGTGACGTTGACGTAGCGGCGAGGGGCAAAAACCAGATTCTCGAATGCGATCAGCGCACCGATGTGGCGTCTTATTTGACAAGCCTGGGCAGCATCTATTCCAAAGTCAAGACGGGGCGTCCCTACACAGGCGGCCACATGGTCGGCCGGAATTGGGTTGGGCTAAACGAAGACGGAATGCTTTTCAGGCGGCCGCCAGAGCCAAGCGAGACGGCTTCAAGCCGCCTGAGGCCTGGCCCGCCGCGTTCGCCGGTAGCCGAGGAACCCGAGGCCGGCGAAGCCGATGAGCATCATCGCCCAGGTCGACGGCTCCGGAATCACGCCGCCGAAGGCAAAGGCGCCGGGACCCCCAAAGAAGATGCTCAACGTCAGATCGATGTTGGGTCCCAAGTTGGAACCCAGATTGATGACGCGATCGGGGCCGGCGAAATCCCCGAGGAAGACGCCGTTGACCGAGCTGCTGGCCCTCTGGCCGCCGCTTCAAGATCGGGTTCGGGTCCACCGGGAGGGGCGTATCCGGCGATGAGCGCGGCATCCAGTTCTCCGGGGGCGGCGGGGGCTTGTTCACGTCTGGCGGGTTCGGCATCTTAATCTCCTTTTTCAGGTTGCGGCGGCCAGGTTGGCCGCCCCAATGGCCACAGCTTCTCCCAAGGGAGGCTACCGGCGTGTTCAACGCTGGGCTTCGCGCGTATCCTCCCCGGAGTCTCCAACCTCTTCCGGGGGCTCTGACCCTCCCCCTCGCGCGCCTCCGAGTCCTCCCTGTCCTGGTCTACTGCTCGGGGGGAAGGGCGCCGGAGTCGGCTCCGGGGCACCCGGGCGCGGCGGGAGGTGGCGCGGAGGCGACGGCGGCTTCAAGATTCCTGGCATCTTAATCTCCTTTTTCGGCTTGCGGCGGCCAACCTTGGC
>JAFMSB010000196.1 GCA_017353815.1 Methylocapsa sp.
CAGCAGGATCCCTTTTCCGACCGTGGCCTGGGAAGCCGCGACCGCGAGGATCGCCGCGAGGATCGGCCCGATGCACGGCGTCCAGCCAAAGCCGAACGCCAATCCGATTATATAAGAGCCCCACATGCCGGCGGGCTGCGGCACATGGACCCTGGCCTCGCGGTAAAGCAGAGCCGTGCGGAAGACGCCGATGAAATGCAGGCCCATCGCGATGATCGCGAGGCCCGCGAGCAGCGAGAGCCACGACGCGTACTGGTGGAGGATTTGACCGAAGCCCGAAGCCGTCGCACCGAGGCCAATGAAAACGGTCGAAAAACCGCAGACGAACAGAACCGCGGCTACGAGTATCGCCCGGCGGGCGCGCGCCTCGCGATGGATTGCGACCTCCTCGATCGTCGTTCCGGCGATGAAGGTAAGATAAGGAGGAACGAGAGGAAGAACACAGGGGCTTAGGAAGGAGAGAAGGCCCGCAAGCACGGCGGCCGGGAAGGTGACATCATTTGCCATCGCCCCTTCTAGCCGGTTCGCGCGCGGCGTAAAAGTTCGCTCCCGCGGAAGGGGAGGATATTTTACTTGGCGCGGAAAGGGGAAGCCATTAAGGTATCCCCGCCACATCGAGAATGGCGAAGCCGTGGCGGTTGAACGCCTTGGAAAAGAAGAGCTTTTTGGATCCCCTACGGAGTGCTCGGGTCCGCCGCATCTCCTGGGTCCGTAGGGTTGGCCGGCGGGCAAGTGGTTTTAGGAGTGGCCTCCTCGAAGCGCCACCTGCCGCCGGCCGCCTTCGCCGCGGGCCCCGCTCATTGGACGGGAATCAACGGATTGCGGGTCTCCAGCGCATGGGCCGTTGGCAGAAGCCCTGTGTCCCACCCCCCGCCAACAGCCTCGATCAGCGAGACCGTGGCTACAAAGCGGCTCTGCCGGACGGCTAGGGCTGCCTGCTGATTGGTCAGCAACGTCTCCTGGGCCACATTGACGGCGGTGAAATTGACCGTGCCCGCGCGGTACTGATTGAGAATGATATCGACCTCTTCCTGGGACGCTTTTACGGCCGCTTCGGCGACGCGCTCCTGGCGCGCCAAAATGCGAACCGCAGCAAGCTGGTCCTCGACCTGCTGAAAACCGGTCAACACCGTCTGGCGATAGGTGGCCACGCTTTGCTTGTAGACTGATAACGCCGCCTCCACCTGCGCATCGCGCAGTCCGGCATCGAACGCTGGCTGAACGGCGGAAGCGCTAATCGACCATACCTCATTGGCAAGGCTAAGGGCGAGCGCGCCCTTTCCCATGAAGCCGAACATGCCGGAGAGGGTAACATCCGGATAATAAAGGGCAATGGCCGCGCCAATGAGCGCGTTTTGCTGCTGCATGGCCCGCTCGGCCCCTGCGATATCCGGCCGGCGCTCCAACAACGCCGATGGCACGCCGACCGGAACATCCGGCAGCTTGTAAGGAAGCGGAATGGTCGGGATCGACAAATCGGCCGGGGGCTTCCCCATCAAGGCAGCGATCGCGTGCTCGAATTGGGCGCGCATGACACCGACATTGATCGCCTGAGACTCGGTGCTGAACACTTGCGCCTGCGCGGTGGCCACATCCGCCTTTGAAACCGTGCCCGCTTCATATTGGTGCTGCGTGATCTGCAGAGTTTGTTTGAATGCGGCAACATCGCGATAAAGCAGCGCTTGCAATGCATCGGCCGAGCGCAGATTGTAATAAGCCGTAGCCAGCATTGCCTGCGCGGAGAGCTTGGCGTTGGCGAGATCGGCGGCGGAAACCTGGGATGCAGCCACATCGCTCTCAACCATGCGGCGGATTTTCCCCCACAGATCGAGGTCCCAGCTGGCACTGGTGGACAGCGTCGAAATAGTGGTTGTGATCGCTGACCCGGTTGCGCCCAGTGCCGCTGAGCTGGCCACCGAGCTGGCTCCCCCTCCAAACCCGAAGGCCTTCGCTCCGAAATGCTCCCTGATCACGGAGTAATTCGCGTTTACCGTAGGAAATAGGCCGGCTTGTCCCTCCTTGATGATCGCGAGCGACTGGCGATAGGCGGCCTCGGCTGCGGCGATATTTTGGTTGGAAAGCTCGACCTCCCGTTCGAGAGAATCGAGCCTTTGATCTTTGAAAAGCGACCACCATGCGCCGCGGTCGCAATCATCCGCTGGTGCCGCGCGCTTCCAGCCCTTCAGCTCCTTGTAGGCAGAAGGCACAGGGGCGGATGAGGGAACATAATCCGGGCCTACGGTGCAGGCTGCCAGAACAAAAGATACGGCAAAAGCACCAAGGCCAAACCAAGCTTTCCACCGGCGCTTGCGCATTGGCCCCATGAATCGCAGTTGCTCCTGACACGGATTATCACCCGTCGCCCGGCGGCCGGCCGGCGCGCGCCCGCGAGCCGATGCCTCGCGACAAGCCTAAGGGGACGCCTCCAAAGCCAAAAAGCCGATTTGCGGCGATATGACGGCGCGGCCTCGTTATCGCAATAAAGCCCCCGCCTTTGTCCGCGTCAAAAGAACCGCAACGCTCCTGAGCAAAATCTTAAGCAAGTGTGAACGGCAGTACTGTCCCAGAACTACCGCGTATGTCAGTCCCAGACATGCGAGATGCTCAAAGATCCGGTCCTCAAGCGAGGATGCTTCTCCGTATCAGCCGATGTACGTCCGCGCGATCGAGCGATGCCAAGCAGTCCGATGCCGCCTCCGGATCCAGAAAATGTAAAGCCCTATGCTGCAGCCTTTTGCAGCAGCGATTTGAGCGGTGCCGCTTCGTCGGCCAGACGCACGCGGGGAATTGCCATCCGCTCGCCAATGATCCGCTTGGCGGCCATGAAATCGCCGGCACGGTTGACCGAATCGGCGGCAATGACGACTCCCTCCTTGAGATAGAAAGCAACGAAGGAACACGATTCCATTTTGCCACGGATCGCGAGTTCGTCGTAGCCGTCCGACAAACCAACCATTTGGAGCTTGAGATCGTATTGATCCGACCAAAACCAGGGTGCGGGCGCCTCCGGAATGGCGCGCCCCGTTATCGCTGCCGCCGCGGCACGGGCTTGTTCGAGCGCATTGGGAACGGATTCGAGGCGGATTCTCCGGCGCAGAAATCCATGATGCGCGTGTTTTGCGCAATCCCCGATCGCGTAAATGTCAGGATCGCTGCTGCGGCTCGCCGCATCGACCACGATGCCGTCATCCACATCGAGTCCGGCTTGTTCAGCAAGCTCCGTGTTCGGCGTAAGACCGATGCCGATCAGCACGAAATCAGCGGCAAACTTTTGGCCGCCACCGCATTCGACCGTTACTGCCGCGCCATCCTCGCCCGCGGCAAAGCCGGTGACCGTGACGCCGGTGCGAATATCGACGCCGGCGCCGCGGTGGATGCTCTCGTAAAAGCTTGAAACATCGGGCGCGGTGACACGCGCAAGAACGCGCGGCGCGGCTTCGAGCACGGTGACGGCTAGCCCGCGCTTGACCGCAACGGCTGCGGCCTCGAGACCAATATAGCCGCCACCGGCGATCACGAGCCGCCTTTGCGCCTCCATATGCGGCTGCAAGTCCTCGACATCGGCGATCGTGCGCAGATAAAAGATGTTCGGCAAATCCGATCCTGGCACCGGCAATTTGCGCGCGCGGCCCCCGGTTGCAATCACAAGCTTGCCGTAGCCAAGCGCCTCGCCGCTGCTCAATCGAACTTGCTTCGCGATCCGGTCGATCTCCGCGACAGCCGCGCCGAGCCGCAGCTCCACCCCTGCCCGCTCATAGGCTGCCGCGGCCTTATAAATCAGCGACTCCTTGCCGGTTTCGCGGGCAAGAAAAGACTTGGACAAAGGCGGGCGCATATAAGGAAGGCAGGGCTCGGAGCCGATGAGCATGATGCCACCCTCGAAACGGTTCTGGCGCAGAAGAGTCGCGGCCTCGGCGCCCGCCTGCCCGCCGCCAATGATGACGGCCGTTCTGTCTGCCTCGCCTTGGTTCATGGCCCATTCCATTTTTTGTCCAATGACGGAAAAAACCTGTAAAAGACCGGCTTTTCCAGTTGCCGCGCGGGCGGCCATTTCTTGATCGGGTTTTTTCTGTTTGGCAATCCAGATTTTGCAGGCACGCAAGATAGTGAAGCAAGTTCTCGAACGGATGGATTGCGATGGGGAAAGCGCGGCAAGTTGGCGCATTCCCGCAGGTTGCCAATTAACGCGGAGTGGCCCTTAGCGGCGAGATCGCGCTCGCGGATGATCCCTTTCCCCTCGGCCATCGCCTTCACCCTGTTTGTGCCGATCGGCTACACCTGCCCTATTTCCCGGTTTGGCTTTCATAACGCGGATTTTCGCAAAGCGGCGCTAGTTCTCGGCCTGCCGACGCTTATGCGTGTGGCCGCGATGCCCGCCGTCACGGCCATCGCCGACAAACGCGGCATCGCGGAGACCCTTGCCTTTTGCGTGGCCGCGGTGCCGGGGGAATTTGGCGACGGATTCGTGCCGGTTTTTGCTGGCGGGGTTTCTGTCATGATTGCGCTCCGGGCAATGGTGCCGCTGCCGATACGCTGACCCTAGCTGGAATCCGCCACATCGAGGCGGAGGGGCTTGGCCGCGTTGCCT
>JAFMSB010000018.1:0-1957 GCA_017353815.1 Methylocapsa sp.
CCGTGCGCCCGAGCGCGATTGCGCCGGACGACACGACCAGGACATCGCGGCCGCCTGCGTGCAACTCGCTAATATCCTTCGCAAGCGATTCGAGCCAGCCATTGCGGACGCAGCTTTTCTCCCGGTCGATCAGCAAAGACGAGCCGACCTTGACCACAATCCGCCGAAACGTTTTGAGGCTCGGCAAAGATTCGGACGCCGGCGCCTTCTGGTTGATTGCGCTCAAGGGTGCCGCTCCAAGGTAGCTTCGCTTTGGGGCGCCTTTGAGCTTGCGTCCGCGCCGAGATCGCTCAGCAGCGCGCACAGCGCCTCCTGCATGTTTTCGCCCGTTATGGACGAAACGCAGAGCGGTGTCTTTTTGGCGGCGCGCTTAAGACGAAGGATTTGCTGCGCCAGCGTGTCCTGACCCGCCGCATCGATCTTCGTCAGCGCAACGATTTCCGGCTTTTCCGCAAGACCATGGCCATAGGCCTTAAGCTCCCGGCGAACGGTTTTATACGCCTCGCCCGCGTCCGGAACCCCGGCGTCGACGAGATGCAGAAGGACTCGGCAGCGCTCGATATGGCCCAGAAATCGATCGCCGAGCCCATGGCCCTGGTGCGCTCCTTCGATGAGTCCGGGGATATCGGCAAGAACGAATTCGCGTCCGTAGCAGGCGGCAACTCCAAGCTGAGGATGAATCGTGCTGAAAGGATAATCCGCAATTTTGGGCTTAGCAGCGGTGACGGCCGAAAGAAAGGTCGATTTGCCCGCGTTTGGGAGGCCGGCGATGCCGACATCGGCAATGAGTTTGAGCCGCAGCCAAATGATCTGCTCCTCGCCCTTCTCGCCGGGATTCGCATGGCGGGGCGCACGGTTGGTGGAACTCTTGAAGCGGGCATTGCCGAAGCCGCCGTTGCCCCCGCGGGCAAGGCAAACGCGCTGTCCTGCCGCGGTCAGATCGGCAAGCAAGGTCTCGCCATCCTCAGCAAAGATCTGAGTCCCAGCCGGAACCCCGAGGACGGCGTCGGCGCCTTTGGCTCCCGCACGGTTTTTGCCCATGCCATGTCTGCCGTTCCCGGCCTTGAAATGCTGCCGGTAGCGGTAGTCGACCAAAGTGTTGAGTCCGGCGATGCACTCCGCGACCACGTCGCCGCCGCGCCCGCCATCGCCGCCATCGGGGCCGCCAAATTCAATGAATTTCTCGCGCCGGAACGACAGGCAGCCCGCGCCGCCATCGCCTGACTTTATATAGACTCTTGCGGTGTCGAGAAATTTCATGAGCCTTGGGCGTAACGAGCCGCCGCGGGTGATAACGAGGCGAGAATGCCCCATCGGGAGCAACCGATCAACTCTTCCGGCAGCGGACCGCCAGTTTGGCGTTCGCGCCTGGAACCATACCAACGGATTGTTTTAGAACAATTCTAAAAATGTTTCACGTGAAACATTTTGGTCCGATCGAGGACTAAAACCTTACAAGGCGAAAGACAGCGCTTTCGCCTCTTGGTACGAACGGCCCAATTTTTTGTGCAATCGGAATTGCGTGGCGGCTGTCCACCTTTTCGCTCGCCCTGGTGCCAGAAATGTCTGCGTTGTACGATCGGGCGTTATACCAGGCGCCTTAGAAGCTGACTCGTCATCGCGAGGAGCGGAGCGACGAAGCGATCCGGGAGTCGCGCCACTGGATGGCATCGCTTCGCTCGCCATGACGGCCAACCTCAGCACGTCATGATCAAGGGCGCCTGGTATAAGATCCCTGGTGTTATTGCAGGCCGAGCACTTGGCAGAAGGAGTTGCATGCATTTCCCGGTGCAAGCGCTGATGCGGCTGCAAGGCCCGTCATCCCTCTCGCCGTTCGGCGGCTGGGGGGAGCCGGGCCGTTCGTTTTCGGGTCTTGCAAATTTGCAACGGGCCGCCCATTAAGGAATCGGACTTGATTGAGCCCGAAACGCAGTGGCAGGCGCGGCATCGTCCTGAA
>JAFMSB010000018.1:1967-12994 GCA_017353815.1 Methylocapsa sp.
TTTGCGCCGGCAGCGGACATTTTTAGCCCCAGTAGGTCGGTTTACATTATGGAGATGGCACTGGTGATGCTAAAGCCGATAAGGTAGCTGATGAGCTTCGACCATACGATGTCCTTCTACGATGCTTATGCGCATTGCTGAAATCGAATCCGGGCTTCCCGCCGTTGCCAACGCGTCATTCAACGTCGCGACCTTCATTTCGGCTCTAAATTTGCAACGGGCCGCCCATTAAGGAATCGGACTTGATTGAGCCCGAAACGCAGTGGCAGGCGCGGCATCGTCCTGAATACGAAGAGCAGTCACAAGTAGCAACGTCAGAACGCGTGCCGGCTGAGAATCTCACGTGTAATGGTCATGGCAACAATCTTGAGGTCGAAGAAAATTGACCAGTTATCAATATAGAAAAGATCGCAACTTACTCTGTTTTCAATCTGCTCTATGGTGGCAGTCTCGCCGCGCCAACCATTGACCTGCGCCCAGCCGGTAATGCCAGGCTTGACCCGATGGCGTAATGCATATCGCTGCACAACTTCGGCGAAGAGCTTTTCGGCGGCCTTGGTATTGGGCGCATGCGGCCGTGGCCCAACCAAAGACATTGTGCCGTTCATCACGTTGAGCAATTGAGGGAGTTCGTCGAAACTCAACCTGCGCATCCACTTGCCAACCCGCGTGATCCGCGGATCTTCGCGTATCGTTTGCCGGTCCGCCATGACGTCCGTCATATCGGCGTGCATGGTCCGAAATTTATAGCAGATAAACATACGATTGTTGAAACCGAGGCGTGGCTGCCGGAACAGAATCGGCCCTTTACTATCCAGCCGAATTGCCAAGGCGAGCAGCGCGAATAGTGGCGAGAGGATCGCAATCGCAATCGTGCCAACGACAAAGTCGAAACAAGCCTTGTTGGCGATCTGCCAGGCCTTCAGCGGGGCTTCGCCGATCGAGATGACCGTATTGGAGCCGACGGCACCGAACTGATCGTCGCGATAGGTTAGTCCGGCAAGGTCGGTAGTCAGGCAGACGTCTGCAACCGTGCTGCTCAGCTGCTCCAGTATAATCGAGATGCGTTGCACCGCACTAAGCGGCAGCGCGACCGCGATCACGTCCACCTTCTCCTCGCGGCTGTCGCGCACGAGGTCGGCGATTGTACCTCGAACCCGCGTATTCGCATGGAGGGAGGAAACGCGGCCGGCGGGCAGACGGTCATCGTAAACCCCTATGATTTCGAACGCGTCTGGTTCCGCCTGCAGCCGCTCGATGAATTTCTGGCTGAAGTCGTTGACCGCGACGACGGCGATGCGGCGACGAAAGTGGCCGGCCTTTGTCCACCGCCGGATCAATGCACGAAGACCGAGGCGGAAACCTGCCAGCAACAGGAGCGCGCTCGCCCCAAAGGCGAAGGGAAAGGCGCGAATTGGCGGCGCCCCGGCGTTGGCGAGGAACAGGCAGGTTATCAAGGCGCTTTCGGCGAGTAGGACCGCCTTGAGAATTGCCCAGGTCTGCGATTGCAGGGAGCGGAGGCGATCGAGTGCATAGCCACCTTGCGACGCGAGAACGATGCAGCCCGTCCCCGCGCCGATAGAGGCGGCGAGCGCCAAAAGACCGTGCAAAGGCGGCTCAAGCCACACACCTACGCCTAGCGCCCCAAACCAGGCCGCGATGAGCAGGAGCGTGAAATCCAAAACACACACCATGCTCATAAGAATGTGTGTTGACATCGTTTTTGCGGCGCGCCAGCCGATCCTGCTTTGGGCAAAGCTGGCCATCAGCCGGTTGCCCCCCGGACGCAAATAAACAAGCGGCGCAACGCCCTACGAGCCGAAGCCAGAGCGGATTCACTCTTGCATGGCTCGCTACAGCCGACATTCCTGAGCCGATTGTGGCCCACCGTCTTTATGTCTCTCCATGCCTTCGATAGGCAGAATGTACTGGAGAAAGATTGCGCGAGGCTGCACATCGCGCGGCGCCGACAGCCGATAGCCGCTCGGGGCGCCAGAACTTCACAGTCTCAATAACCCCAGCAAGCCGGGATGCCTCGGACTTCCATCAAAATCTCGCCGCAGGAAGACTTGCACGTTTTGAGCGGCAATATGGGCGCTTCCAACTTCGGACTGAGCTCGCCGATGTCATCTAAGGGTCATGAGCGGAAATCATGACCGGCATCCCTTCTCTAGCTTGGCTTCACAATGCGGTTTGCCGCGAAGCTCCCTCGGCGATTTGGGCGCGCGCGGCCCCTTGCAGAAATATGATGGCGGGACGGCTGTCGCCCGCGTGTCGTCCCGCTAGCCGGAGGGATTGTGTAGATTTCCGGCGGCTGCCGGTGTCTTGCGCAGAAAAATGCCAAAGGCGCGGGGCCCGTCGCCCACCGGCATTTTGGCGGTGACATTCAGCGTGCCGCTATCGATCGCCCAAACATCGTTCGAGAACCAATTGACCGCATAGACCTTTGTGCCGTCCGCACTCGCCTCTATGCCCTCGGGGTATTCTCCAACAGAAATACGCTTGACCGGTTTGAGCGTCGCAAGATCGAAGACGGAGACCGTTCCGCCATATTGGTCGGTTGCGAAGCCGCGCCCTTTTGCGAGCGCGACCGCATAAGGGCGCTTGCCCGATGGCACGGTGCCAAGCAGCTTTCGTGACTTGAGATCGATTACCGAAATATCGTCGCTTTCGACATTGGCGGTATAGGCGCGCTCTCCCTTTTCGTCGATTGTGACACCAAAAGGATGCGTGCCGGTTTTGACCGTTCCTATGCGCGTAAAGCTTTTTGCGTCGATGAGCGAAATCTGATTGTCGTCGCGATCCGCGGTCACGATCAGCGCGCCATCCGGCGTCACCGCGACCCCCGAAGGCGAAGCGCCAATTTCCACGCTCCCGGCAATTGTTCGGGCCGCGACGTCGATCTTATAGAGCCTTGGCAAATAGAATCCCGCGACATAGACAAACCGGCCCGAGGGATCGGCGGCAATGCCGAGCGGCGTGTCGGGCATTGCAATTTGGGCCCTGATCGTCCGGGCATCCGTGTCGATCAGGGTCACGAACTTTCCTTCCGTGCTGGTGACGAAGGCGGTTTTGCCGTCAGGCGCCATTGCAACGCCCGCGGGCTTTCCCGAAACGGGAATATGCGCGACCACTTGCTTTGAGGAGAGATCAAGCACGCTCACTGCATCGCCCGTCTGTTCGGTAATGAAGGCTTCATCGCCCCTTGCGGGGGAGCAAATGAGCAAGCCCGCGATGATGCAGACAAAACCGGTCAGCTGCCAGCCTGCCTGCCTTTGAGCGTTCATTTTGCTGCTTCGACCTTTTTTTTCAGGTTTTCGAGGCCGGCGCGATAAACCTTGCCCACGGCCTTCAAAGCCGCCTCATCGTTCAGTTCGGGCGGCGGATTATTATTTGGGTAGCCGCGGTAAAAGGCGCCGCGCCATTCGACCTTGCTTTTGCCGCCCTCGCCCGGCGAAACAACAAGGGTCGCCGAATAATTGGTGACCGGCAGAACTTTCACATCGACCTTGTCGATGCGATAGGAGTAAGTCATTCCGGCGGCATCGTATTTATAGAGGCTTTCGTCGATCGTCGCCCCGTTCTCGAGAACCAGCTGACGTTTTGCGGTGTCGGGCTCATTGCCGCCATCTCCGGTCGTCTTCGTGACGCCCGGAAGCCAGCTCATATCGTGAAAATCGCCGATTGCCGCCCACACCTTTGCCGGGGGCGCGTTGATTTCAACCGCCTCGGTGATTTTCTGCCGCGACGGCCCATGCGCCCATGCGGCGGCGCTCAACGCGAGCGCAAAAAGCGCGGCCGCTCCGGGAAGGGACTTTTGAAACACTCCACTCATGCCTATTTCCTTTTAGTCTTTTACGTCACGCTGCGCATGATCCCCGCCCGGAGCCGGTGCCTGTCCGTGCGTATTCCAATGAGCAAGGAAGATGAAATGCGATTTGGCTGCTTGTCTGTGCCCGTGCGATAGTCTGCTTTGCGACTCGGGCTCCGTCCCCTATGATTGCGCTTCCGTTCCGCGGAAGCATGCGTTGCTATCTTCTTCGCCAAGAGGTTTTTATGCGCACCGATGCCGCCAAACCCGTCCGCCTCAAGGACTACCGGGTTCCCGATTATCTGATTGGCAAGGTCGCTCTCGATGTCAAGCTTGATCCTCGGGCAACAAAGGTCGCGGCCCGTCTTTCCATCCGCCCAAACCCGAAAGGGCGGCCCAATGCGCCTCTCGTTCTCGATGGCGACGGGCTCCGTGCGAAACGGGCCGCGCTCGATGGGCGGAGCCTCGATCTTGAAGATCCCGGGGCGTGGAATGGCCTCCTCACCCCCGATGCGCTTACGCTGAATGCTCCGCCGCAGCGTCCTTTCGAGCTTGAGATCGAGACCGAGATCGACCCTTCCGCCAACTCCCAGCTCATGGGGCTTTACCGCTCGGGCTCCGCCTATTGCACCCAATGCGAAGCCGAGGGTTTTCGCCGGATCACCTATTTTCTGGACCGCCCGGATGTGCTGAGTGTTTACACGGTGAGGCTTGAGGCGGAGGCTGCCGAGGCGCCGCTTTTGCTTTCGAACGGCAACAAAATAGAGGCCAGGAAGATCCAAGGGAGCACACGGCACTATGCCGTCTGGCATGACCCTTTTCCAAAGCCTTGCTATCTTTTCGCCCTGGTAGGCGGCGATCTCGGCTCCATTTTCAGCGAATTCACCACCCGCTCGGGCCGCCAAGTGAAGCTCGGCATCCATGTCGAGCACGGCAAAGAGGGCCAGGCCGCTTATGCGATGGATGCCCTCAAACGCGCCATGGCCTGGGACGAGCAGGTCTTTGGGCGGGAATATGATCTCGACGTTTTCAATATCGTCGCTGTTTCCGACTTCAACATGGGGGCGATGGAGAACAAAGGCCTCAACATTTTCAACGACAAATATATTCTCGCTTCGCCAAGGACCGCAACAGATGCCGATTATGCGCATATCGAAGCGGTGATCGCGCACGAATATTTTCACAACTGGACCGGAAACCGGATTACCTGCCGCGATTGGTTCCAGCTCTGCCTCAAAGAAGGCCTGACCGTCTTCCGGGATCACGCCTTTTCTGCCGATATGCGTTCGGCCCCAGTGCGGCGGATCGCCGATGTGCGCAGTTTGCGTGCGCAGCAATTTGCCGAAGATGCCGGTCCGCTCGCGCATAGCGTCCGGCCAGAGACTTACCGGGAAATCAACAATTTCTATACGGCCACCGTCTATGAGAAAGGTGCCGAGATCATCCGGATGCTGAGGGTCCTGACCGGCGACGAAGCCTTCCGTAAGGGCATGGACCTTTATTTCGCGCGCTTCGACGGAGCAGCGGCAACGATCGAGGATTTTATCTCCTGCTTTGCGGAAATATCCGGGCGGGATCTGACGCAATTTTCACGGTGGTACAACCAGGCGGGAACGCCCTCCCTCGATGTCGAGACTGCTTACGACGAGGCCTCGAGAACCTTTACGCTTGATATCTCGCAGTCGTGCAAGCCGACCCCAGGTCAGGACCACAAGGAGCCCTTTGTTATCCCGGTCGCGCTCGGCCTTATCGTGCCCGGCGAAGGAGACATCCGTTTGCGCGCAGACGGCAACGATGGGGCGAGCGCAGAGGAGCTGGCAAAAGGGGTCATTGAAATTTCTGCCCCGCAACGGCGGATTTCATTCCGCGACGTGCCCGCCCGCCCCGTTCCCTCGCTGCTGAGGGGATTCTCCGCGCCGGTGCGGCTCAATTACGTGGCGAGCGAGGACGATCTCATCACGCTGATCGCGCACGACAGCGATGACTTCAACCGCTGGCAGGCCGCGCAAACTTATGCGACCCGGCTGCTTCAGGAATCTGTGGCCTTGATCCGCGCCGGCGAGCCGCCAAAATCCGATATGAACTTCGTCCGCGCGCTCTCGGCCGTTGTCGAAACGAGCCGCGATCCGGCTTTCGCCGCGCAAGCCGTTACTTTGCCGGGCGAGATAGATATCGCGCGCGAGATCGGAAAGGATATTGACCCGGATGCCATCCACCTCGCCCGCGAAGCCCTGCGCGGGGCGATCGGGCAAGGCATGGGGCAAGTCTTGCTGTCTGCCTATGGCCGGATGGCGGCAGGCGGCCCTTATTCGCCGGATGCCGTCCCGGCCGGGCGCCGCGCCTTGCGCAATGTGACACTCGACCTCTTTGCCGCCGGCGATAGGGAAGTGGGCCTGCGGCTCGCAAAGCGCCAATTCGAGAGCGCCCAAAATATGACCGATAAGTTTGCGGCGCTTTGCGTTCTTGCGCAAACTCCGGGAAGCGAGCGCGAATCCGCTTTCGAGGCGTTTTATAGCGCCTATGAAGGCGAAGCCCTTGTCATCGACAAATGGTTCTCCTTGCAGGCGGCAATTCCCGAAAAGGCCACGCTCGGGCGCGTGAAGCAGCTGATGAAACATAAGGCCTTCACCTACAGCAATCCCAACCGGCTGCGCGCCCTGGTTGGCTCATTCGCCGCCGCAAATCCGGCCCAGTTCAACGCCCCCGATGGAAGCGGCTATGATTTCATCGCGGGTATTGTCCTTGACCTTGATGCAAAGAATCCGCAGGTCGCGGCGCGCCTGCTCTCGGCTTTCAAGAGCTGGCGGATGCTCGAGGCAGGGCGGAGGGCGCTTGCCGAGGATGCCCTGCGCCATGTCGCGAGCGCGGCCGCGCTGTCTGCCGACGTAAGGGACATCGTCGAGCGCTCGCTTGCTTAGCGCGCTTTCCGCTCGCGTGAAACATGCGAGCGATAAGAAATCGCGCCAGATCAGTAAGCTGGAGCGAATTCTCGTCGCAAAAGCTATTGCGGAATTCGCTCTAGCGCCGCAACTGCCCGGAGAAGATAAGCCATGAGCGAAAGGCTCTGGACCGCTGTCGACGGTTATATCGACGACACGCTCGTCTCGCAGGATGGCATATTGCAGTCGGCAGCCGAAGCAAGCAACGCCGCGGGCCTGCCTAAGATTGCGGTGACGCCTGCCCAGGGCAAGCTCCTGCATATTCTGGCGCGGCTTCTGGGCGCGCGGCGAATACTCGAGATTGGCACGCTTGGCGGCTACAGCAGCATTTGGCTCGCCCGCGCGCTGCCGGGCGATGGCCGCCTCGTCACTCTCGAGATCAACCGGGAATACGCAAAGGTCGCGCGGGAAAATATTGCTCGTGCCGGTTTGAGCTCACTTGTCGAATTGCGGCTCGGACCCGCGCTCGAAATCTTGCCGCAAATCGCCGCGGAAAAAGGCGGCCCCTTTGACCTCATCTTTATCGACGCCGACAAGGAGAACATCCCGGCCTATTTCCGTCTCTCCCAAGGTCTCTCCCGGCAAGGCACCCTGATCATCGTCGATAATGTGGTGCGGGACGGCCGCGTGCTCGATGCGGACAGCTCCGATCCCGGCATCCAAGGAATACGGCGCTTCAATGAAATGCTGAATGGCGACCCGCGAGCGTGCGCGACGGCAATCCAGACAGTCGGAGCCAAAGGCTACGATGGTTTTGCAATCGTCCTTGTGACCGCCGCTGGCTGAAATGCCGGGCGCGAATCCCGTGAAATCTCGGGACAGCTGCAACCCTCTTTGTATTACGCCGTCACCGGTTTTTGCTCCCGGACCAACGGAAGAACATCCGCCGCCCGGCCGACCGGCTCGAAAAGAGGGTTGCAAGCCGGCCCTTACGGCCAATTCTGTTTAGAATCATTCAAAAAATGTTTCACGTGAAACATTTTTGTCCGGAACCCTCCCAAAATCTTACAAGGCTAAGGACAATTGAACAAGGCGCGGCCGGGTAAGATTGGCCAGAAATTTGTCTTATCGGATAAAGCTGGCGGCCCGCACGCCAGTGCCGGGTCCAAGCGCCGGCGAGCAACGCCAAAGTACGAACGGCAAGAATTTGTGTGCGATCAGCGGCCACAAGAACGCAGTGCCCGCACCGTGCCTCACATAGTGAGAAGAAACATGAAACTTATCGCTTTGGCTGCCCTACCCTTGCTCTTTGCCACACAACCGGCTTTCGCGGACAACGGTGATCTTTCGCTGGCCGCGCTGGCCGGCGCGCATTCGCCGGATCTAACCCGCGCCCAAAAAAAATTGCTCGAAAAATATCTCGAAAGCAAAGCTCGCGCGCCTCACCCTTCGGGCAAGAAGATCATCGTGAGGGCAAAGGCCGTGACTTGCCGCATCAGCGACGTGGATATCACTTATCACTCCTGCGACCTCGACTTCGGGACAAAGCGGGTTTCCTTCGAAGGCCGCAAAGCGCACGAGCTTTATGCGACACTGGTGGAAAACGACGTTCCCTCGGATGGTGCGGCGGGTTCGATTTACGAAGCGGTTACTGACCTTGTTTGCACGATCGACCCGGACGAAGTGAAAGGAGAAGGCGGGGGCGGCGCTTCGTGTAATTTCAACCCGGCAAAATAATCCAATTTCGCGGTATGAGATGGATGGCATTGGGGGGAGATCGCCGCTAGCTCCCGATCAGTCTTGTTAGCGATCCCATGCTCCGCCACGCCACTGCTCGCGTGGCGCGCTCCAATTTCGGATCAAGTTAGAGAATTTGGTGGCCGGCGCCGCTAATTGCCCCTCGGGCGATGAAAATCGGAGCCCTGATTTTTGTCGCGAATTTGCCCTGCAAAAGGCGCGGGCGAGTCGGAAACAATTCCTTATCCCGCCCTTTCTGCCCGTTAGGCCCTGATAGCGGCGCTTTGCGGCCAATTGCACGCGTAGCCGCCGCGGCGCAGGCTTTCCAACTCAGGGCAGCGATGATTTCAGCATTTCAGCCCCGGCCTTGCCGGGCGAGCCTTTTGAATGGCGCGAGGCGCACCGTGAGGCCGCGCCTCGCCGCTAGCTCGCCGGTTTGTGCGCTGGCGTCGAGCTTCCTGCTTTTGGCAAGCCCCAATCTTGCCGCTCAAACCAGCAACATTCCAAAGTCCGGCGCGAGCAATGCCCTCGATACGAGGCACCGGGATTCGTACGGCTGGGTTTCGTGCAGCGGCAGTTTCGCTCCGCTCAGCGATGGACAAGCGGCAGCACTCGTCACCCCGGCCGCAGAGAAACGCCCCGGCAACGCGGCAGCAAATCACTATCGGCCCTCGAAGGCGGAACTCGCAGCGTTTCTAAATAACGAAAAGAACGTGTATGGGCAGGGGCCTGTGCAAGAAAACCCTTACTTCGCATCTGTGACCGGCGGGTTTAGTGGAACAACAGACGAGATCATCCAATGGGGCGCCGAGAAATGGGGGATTCCTGAAGATTGGTTGCGCGCGCAATATGTGATCGAATCTTATTGGCGTCAGTCGAATTTGGGCGATTTGACCACTGTTAAAAATTCGTTGCTTTATCCGCCCCAAAGTCGAGTCTCGGCCCACCAGGTTTATCAATCCCTTGGCATCGCACAGGTGAGATGGAACCATCCCGATCTGAACAACGACGCAACAGGCACCGAACCGCTCCGCTGGAAGTCAACTGCCTTCAATGTGGACTATCAGGCGGCGAAAGTGCGCTTTTACTTCGATAATCCAAAGGGCGTGCGATCCTCCTGGGGCGACCCGACCTATAGGCCATGCAACAACTGGCTTTCGATCGGCGGCTGGTATAACCCCTACCCATGGAATAATTCCGGGCAGCTATCGTATATTAAGGGCGTCCAGGCTATTCTCGCCAAGAAAACTTGGAAACAGCCGGGGTTTTAGCTGGACCTGCGGTCTGAGCCAGGCATCCGGCTCCATCGAGGATTTCAAGTAATAGCTCATTTTCTGCCTCATCAACGAATCCACGCAAGGTCGGCATCCAGCGCTTTCGCAATTAACTCCAGCGTTTCTTTGTTCCCATTTCGTTTTTTTGCTTCAAGATCGCTGATGTATCCTTGGGCGAGCCCTGTTTTCGCGGCTAGATAAGGTGAACTGTAGGTCGTCGAGATCGGCCATCAATAGGGGACGCATTATGAGAAAAACACTTCGTGGGAGCACCAGCACGACAGAGATGTGCGTTAGCGTATCCTGTCTCGGCGAACATTAACCTAGTTGCAAACCCATACGGAACGCACGAGGATGAAAACTGACAAGCGCGTGGAGGGACTTGCACCGGAATTTCAATAGGGTAGGAAAACTCCGAAGCAAAATTTGTTTGAGAGATTTCGGATAATGGCTTTTACACGTCGATCGTTTTTGGCCGGCTTGATGGGATGCCCGTTCTGTGCTGCGGCCGCGCGAGCTGCGGAGGGCGCTTATTGGAGCTACGCGGACGCGCAGAATTGGGGGACGCATAATCGGGCCTATCAATCTTGTTCAACTGGTGGCGAGCAATCGCCCATCGATTTGACCAACGCCATAAGGGCGGACATTCGCGCGCCTAAGTTGTCATGGAAGGCGCAGGCGTTCAAAATCGTGAATAACGGGCACACAATCCAGGCTGAGGTCGCGCCTGGATGCTTTGCAACATTGGGAAACCGCAAGTTTGAATTTGCGCAATTTCATTTTCACGCGCCAAGCGAACATGCAATCGGCGGCAAGAGGACTGCGATGGAAGCGCATTTCGTGCATGGCGGCGAAGGCGGCGCGCTTTTGGTGCTCGGCGCACTTCTGAAAGCAGGGGCAAAAAACAAAGTGTTCACATCGATCATGGCAGCGGCGCCGCCAATAGAAGGCGAAGCAAAGCTGAACGAACCTGTCGATCCTGCGGCGCTTTTGCCGAAGCGACGCGCGTTCTTCCGTTACGAGGGTTCGCTGACGACGCCTCCCTGCTCCGAGGTTGTCAATTGGTATGTTTTTGCTAATCCCGTGGAAGTCGCCGCAAGCGACATCGAAGCCTTTAAGAAGCTGTTTCCGATGAACGCTCGCCCGTTGCAGACTCTTCACCGGCGATTCGTGTTGCGCAATTAAGGAGCTGGCGAAAGGCTGTCATCGGCGCCCACTGCCACCCAGTGTGGGCCGGCGAAAGGAACGCAAGAAAGCCGGTCTGCGCCCGATTCCTAAGCTGGAATCACCACCGGCCCTCTGCAGAAATCCTAAACTTTAAACGCC
>JAFMSB010000197.1 GCA_017353815.1 Methylocapsa sp.
CGTGGTTTCAATCTGTGCGAGAAAGCCGCCCCGCAAGGTGTGGCTATCATTGAGCCGGTAGCTCGCGTCCATTTGTACGCCCTCGGCGAGATCGGATTTCCGCGCAAAAGGGGTCACGCCATTGAACAATAGGTCGCCAATGACGTCCGGGCTGAACGACAGCACGCTGTTGCGGACAAAGGCCGAGATCTGCATATCGAAATCATCGACATGTTTTTGCAGCGACAGCACTCCGAACTGGTTTGACTCGTGCTGAACCTCATTGAGGAGTTTGCTATCGAACGAAGATGCTCCAAGCACGTTGAGGCCAAGAGAGGGAATCTGGCCCGGCCTGTTCGGAATCTCGAAACGACCATCGAAGGCGCCGCCAAGCAAGCTCACCCGTGTGTTGGGGTCGATAATGTCCGACATATAAGCAAAGCCGTGGATTTGCTCTGTCGCGTCGTGAATTGCATCATAGGTCGCTGCCGGATTTTCAATGCCGCGTTCGTTGCTCAAATGATCGCCGGTGAAGAACCAATCGACGGGGCCTTCGTGCCCGCCATATTCGAAGCTCGGCTCGAGCCAGTTGAAGCTTCCCCCGTACATTGTGATCGCCAAGCCCGGATTGGTCAGCCCGGTCTTGGTCTGAATGTCCAAAACGCCCGCGGTGAAAAATCCATATTGCGCCGGCAGCGCGCCGGTCAGCAGCGAGACGCTTCGGGCAAAGCGGGTCTCAAGAGCCTGGCCAAAAACCGAAAGGCCTTCGGGCAGTTGTACGCCATTGATCCGGAACTGCACATTGGCGTGGTCGCCGCGGACATGGATCTGCCCAAAACTGTCCTGCGCAACGGCGGGCATTTGCAGCAAAACCTGGTTTAAGGGCGAGTTTTCCCCCTGCGGGATCGTCTCGAGCGCTTCCGGTCCAAAATAGTAAGTGCTGGCCCCGAGGCTTGGCTGAATCTGGAGGCGGGCTGCCTCGAGCTCCTGCGACATGACCTCGATCGTGGGGAGCGCGATCGGCGCTGCTTCGCTACCCGCCGGATCCTGAGGCGCCTGCCCGGGGCTCTCTGCGAAAGCCGGGACGGCGGTCAGCGCCAGCACAAAGGCGGCGGTTTTGATTCTTTTGCGCGGCGTGACTAGCATCGCGGCTCCTGTCCAAATCTTGCCAGACCTGAAACATTCTAACATAGTTATGTTATAACGTTGTTGCCATTTGGCCACAGGGCGCGCGCAAATCTGCGCAAGCCCCTCCGGCCGATCCACCGAGCCGGTGACCCTAGAGGTTGGCTGCGCAACAACGATCCCGCCTGGCTCTTTCAAAAGCAGCGGGTTTGGGCCGTTCCAATTCGAACGCGATCAAAAATGTACGCTTTGACCGAAGATTAAACCCGCCCGGGCGGAGCGCTACGCGTTCTACGCGGGGCCGATGGCGCCAACTTGAAAAGGGACCAAAAAGCCATATGCCGGCGGCCTGACAATTGCGGGCAGCGGCAGGCTTTGCTCAGCCCATATTTCCTCGGGACACGGGGCAAATGCGGGATTGACCGCCTGCCGGGGAACTTAACCTGAAGCGGGCTGACTGCGTGGATAGCCCCGGCCTCTGCCCTAATTATTCTCAAAGTCCACGTCCCCCAAATAGGGGGCGCGGCAGGGCAGGTTTCGTGACAATTAGCCCAGGCGTACTGGCCTGAACGTCCCGCATCCGCCGGCCGCGAGCTGAACGTTTAAGCGATGGCTCCGCGGAGCTAATGCAGCGGTCCGCCTTTCGACTTTCTTCGAGGAGATTTTCAAATGCCGCAACATCCACTCAAGGCGCCCATTATCGTGAAACGCGATGCGCCAACTCCGCCCTCCTGGCCCACTTACACGGGAACATCCCAAAATGTGGGCACTAGCTCGAGCGGCAAGGTGACCGTCTTTGTCGACCCATCGCTTGGCGCGCAAGCGCTCCAGAACGCGCAAGATCTGGTCAATGACGCCGACCGGGTCGTCGCCGCCAACGACAAAATCTTTGGGACGGCGGGAGGCAATGTGAATGTGATTGTTTTCGCCTTGGGCGGAAACACCGACGGGACCGGAGGCGCGGACCACGCGAGCTGCGATTATATCACTGGCGGCGCGATCGAGGTCTGCGCCTCCTATGGCAATTCGGCCCGAGTGTCGGCGCTTTTCGAGGCGGAGCTCAGCGAGTGTTCCATGGGCGGCAATCTCTGCGGCGAGAGCACGGGAGAGGCCTTGTCGCGCTGGTGCGCGGCCGTCATCGGAAATAACGCATTGGCCGACTTCGCGACCGCCCCGCGCTGGGCGCAAGACGGCATGCCGGACTGGGTCAATCAGACCGACCCAACCGACCAAAGCGCCGACAGCACCGGCTGCGGCATGGCCTTTTTGTCCTGGCTCATGAGCAAGGGCTACGGATTGGGTAAGATTGCTCCCGCAATGGTCGCGCTCCGTGACTCAGGAACGTTTGCGCAGCTTTACGCCAATCTCACCCAGGATGCGGCATCAAACGCATGGCCAGCATTTCAGGCCGCGATCCAGGCCCTAGGAGGGCCTGGCGCGGTCACCAGCGATGATCCCTTTGGCGGAATGGCGCAGCCCGCGCAATTGGCGCATCTCGCGCCTTGGACGGTTGAGCTCGCCGGAAAGGTGTTTGCCTCAATCCTCGCATCGATCGCGGCCGGAAAATCCGAGCATCAGATTGTGGCAGCTGTGCGCGCGGTGCTCGCGTCATCGCCGCATGCGAAAAGGGAATTCTCCGTCATTGGCAAAGGCGCCAATTCCCACCGCTTGGCCCCTCCCGCCTGAAGGAAGCTCGAGAATTCTCCCGTAGCTTTTAGATACGCGGGGCGGTCGGTGCCATTGTACGCTCACGCAAATCTATCGGCTAAGGCTTTGCCATACCTGCGGGCCTCCTCCGGTCAGCAGGTTGAATCTGATTTGCGGCCCTTTGGGAATCCCGATTCAATCAATATGCGACCCGCTCTAAGGGGCGAGTTTTGCGGGCGGCAATCTGCGGGTTGGCAATGTTAGAACAATTCCAAAATGTTTCACGTGAAACATTTTGGTCCGATTGCCGCAAAAAATCGTGCGCCGCAAAAGACAGGACTGCCTCTTGGCAGGTAAGAACGGCTGCTTTCGTTGTAGGGTTCGCAAAGCGCGGCGGGCGCTGCCGCGATAGCCTTGCCCGCCGCTTGAAAGGATCCGATTGTGAGATGGCACAATTAGTGCGAGCGAGCATCAAAGGATGCTGCGCAGAGCGAGTTGCAGCCCGGCGGAGCTGACGGGCTTGACGAGCCAAGGCACGGGTTTGAAGAGCCGGTGAAGACCGGGCGTATTGGCGGAGTGGCCGGAAATCGCAATAAAAGGTATTTCGCGGGCGGTCAGCTTTCGCGCGAGATCGACGCAGGATTTGTCGCCGGGATCGACGTCGATGATCGCGGCGTCCGGACCGTGCGCATTCAACCATTTTACCGCGGAAGCGCAATCCGGCAACGGTGCCGCGGGAGCCATTCCGGCATCAAGCACCGTACCTATATGCGAAGCCGCTCCGGCCTCGTCTTGGCCTGCGATGAGGACGATGGGGCGGGCGCGCGGCTGAGCATGGCCGGCTTTGTCGAATGGCTGCAGATCGCGTGCCGGCATGCGGGCAATCGCGCATTCCGTGGCATCGGACGAATAGCGCGGGCAGACGGTGTCGGGAAGGGCTTGGCAGCGCTGGCAGGTCAGCTCCATGACCGACCAATCTCTCCTTAGAGCCCACGCGCCGCCGACGATCCACATCCAGCAAACTGCGGTGTGCTCGGCTTCGAAGCCTGCTTGCCAAACATCCTGGGCGTGGCCTGTTTCGTCCAGAAACGAAAGTTTGTAATTCATCCCTCAAAATTTCCCCGTATATCGCGGCTTCTACCAGCCGCTGGATGGCTTCGCTTCGCTCGCCATGACGGCCAATCTCAGGACGCCGTGAAGGCGGTATTAGGCGCTGTGGCCGAAACCCTGGCTTTTCTCCCAAATCCGCCTCAAAACATCCCAGCGATGCGCGCCACCCGCCGGCCATTGGAAGGTTCCATGATCGACCCGCCCGGACGCAAGCTTCGCCCGGCGCCGATGAAATGCTTGAAATGCATCCAAAATTGCCGTGCTGTCTTCCTCGAAATTGGAGGTGCAGACTTCCCGGCCTCGCCCTTAATGTCGCATTGCCTTCTGCTGGCAGTTGGAAGCACCACCTTGATGAAAAAAACCATAAGCGAGGCCGAAACCTTTTTCTGTCACTTGCGTTACCGTTAATGCCTTAAATTTATGCATCAATGCAGAAATTATGTTATATGATATTTATTTATTCATTATTGCATTAATAAATTCGCGCCGGATTTCGCTTTGACATAATCGCGTGTTTTGTCGCGCTCCCCCCGCCGGGGGTGGCCCTAGGTGCCGGACATGAACGTGAGCGCGAAATTCGGAAACCGGCTCCTCGCTTCCCTAGGCAGCGCGGCGCGCGAGCGCATCGACTCCCATTTTGAAATTCTGCAAGTCCCAGCGGGCCGCGTCCTGTGCTTGCCGGGTGATCACCTCGAACATGTCTATTTTCCTGGCGGCGC
>JAFMSB010000198.1 GCA_017353815.1 Methylocapsa sp.
AAGGACGATGGGCCGCGTCATGCATGAGTTCAAGCATGGCGAGCTAAAACGCGGGCCTGGGGGAAAGGCTGGCAAAGTGAAAAGTCCCCGTCAGGCGGTCGCGATCGCGCTGAAAGAAGCCGGAGCATCGAAATATCAAAGCAAAAGCGAGAACATAAGGAATCGCGCCAAAACCGAACGTAAAGAGGCGCGCGGCGAAACTGCACAACAGGGGCAGGAAGGCCGCTTTCATATCGGTGCGCGCGGAAAGCGCGAGAGCACGCCCGCCATGGGCGGGGGAAATGCAGGCGGCAAAAAGATGCAAGGGCGCGGAGCCGGCTTGCCGCGCGGGCGGGATTGGGGCGGCACAACGAAACGCGAGCTTTACGCGCGCGCGAGGGAGCGTGGCATCCCTGGCCGGTCAAAAATGAGCAAGCGCCAGCTCGAGAATGCGCTGCGATAGCCCCGTTCGCCGGTGACCAATTTTAAGTTTCCGCCAGCGCCGGAATTGCGCCGCTCGCCGTTCCGGGCTATCCGACGCTGCATTCTCACGCTGCCCTTGAAATGAAATACTCTCATGTTTTATTTGACTCTTGCCATCGATTACGACGGCACCCTGGCCGACCACGGCGCCGTCGATCCGCCCACCATCGCCGCTTTGGAGCTTGTCCGTGCCTCCGGACGCCGCATCATTCTCGTTACCGGCCGCCAGCTTGAAGACCTCAAACGAGTTTGCCAGCGCCTCGATCTTTTCGACCGGGTGGTGGCGGAAAATGGCGCCGTTCTTTATCGCCCGCACAATGCGGCATTGCGGTTGCTCGGGGATGCGCCTCCCGCGGCTTTCCTTGCGGCGCTTCAGGCTCGCCATGTGACCCCGCTTTCGGCCGGCAAAGTCATCATCGCGACATGCGAGCCCCAGCAGGAAACGGTTCTGGAGATCATCCAGGACCTCGGCCTCGAACGCCAGATAATCCTCAACAAAGGCGCTGTGATGGTATTGCCGCCCGGCATCGACAAGGCGAGCGGGCTGCTCGCTGCGCTCGATGAGCTGGCGGTTTCTCCCGCGAACGCTGTGGCCGTGGGCGACGCCGAAAACGATTACGCCCTTCTCGAGGCCTGCGGCCTCGGCGTGGCCGTCGCCAATGCCGTGCCCCGGCTCCTCGAGGCAGCGGATTGGATCGCGCCCGGCGCGAATGGGAAAGGAGTTGCGGCCATCGCCGATCGTCTCGTGCGCGAAGATTTTGCGGGCATCGCGCCGCGCCAAGGCCGGCACCGGCAACTTGGGGAGAAGTAAAGGCCGTCAGCCGTCCGCGGGCGCGGGGGCGGGGGACTCCCAGCCAAAGACGCTGCGGCCGCCAAGGGTATGGGAGAGTCTTCGTTCTTCGGCAATCAGCAGACCGCCATTTTGGCCCTGTTCCTCGCGTTCGGCTAGCCGGGCCTGGTCATCGAGCCGTTTTAACGCCGCGAGCTCTTCTCCTCGGCCAAGCCGCGCCTTCCGGAGCGCTGATTTCAGTACCCCAATCGTTTGGTCGTAGACAACAAGCGGCACAGGAAAAGGATGCCGGTCTTTGCCTCCATGGGCAAAGGAAAAGCGCGCCGGGTCGGCGAATCGGCAGGGCGCTCCGTGCACCACCTCGGCAACCATCGCGAGCGCGCGCACCGTGCGCGCGCCGACGCCCGGAAGGAGCAGCAGCCCGGCAAAGTCCGCGGGCGCCCTATCCGCCGCGGCGGCGAGGCTCGCGTAAAGGCGCGGCGCGGAAAAATCGCCCGGCGTTACCTCGTGGCGGGATGGCATAACGAGATGCGGCAGCAAGAGCTGATTCGGGGCGGCCCGCGCGGCCGGTGACTCCCGGCTGTGCGCGAGACTTGCGAGTTCGCGCGCGATCCCATCTGGCCCCAGAGCTTCCAAGACTTTAAGCTGCAAGCGCCGCGAGGCCTCCGCGCGCCGGTCCGTCAGATTGACGATCTCGCCCTGGGCGGCGCCCTCGATTGCGGCGTGCGGCTCGTCGACAAAACTCTTGAGGCCTTCCGATAGCCAGTGGTAGCGGCGGGCGAGCCCGCGGCTGCCATCCATGCCTTGCTGGACGACGGCCCACCGGCCATCATCGGTGACAATAAAACTGTGCAAATAAAGATCAAAACCGTCTTGCACGGCGGCGCTGTCCACTTTGGCGACGAGCCTGCTGGCTTTCGCAAGCGCAGCCCCATCAAAGCCCGCCCGTTCTCCGATCGCGACGAGCTCTTGAGGAGTCCGCCGGGAATGTTTGCCCCGGCCCCCGCACACATGGATGCCAAGCTCGCTTGCGCGCGGCGCCAAGCCACGCTTCAGCGCGCCGATCACGCTCGTCGTTATTCCAGAGGA
This sequence comes from Methylocapsa sp., assembly GCA_017353815.1. Lineage (GTDB taxonomy): Bacteria > Pseudomonadota > Alphaproteobacteria > Rhizobiales > Beijerinckiaceae > Methylocapsa. The sequence continues at coordinate 2,342 of JAFMSB010000198.1, forward strand.
ATGCCAGTCCATGCCCATCACGGCACCGAAGGATTGGAACCAGAAGGGGTGGGCGAGGCGGCGCAGCAGTTCGTCGCGGCCGTAATGGTAAACTATAGCTTCGCTAATCACTGCGCCGAGCCGCGTCATGCGGTCCGCCAGCCACTTTGGCACATGCCCGCCATGAAGCGGGAGATCGGCACTTCCTGCCCTGCTCGCCATTTCCTGCCTTTCCCTAGTTCGCGCGTGACGGGCGAGGACTCACGGCCGCCGGAATCGATCCGAGTCCATGCCGTGAGAACCGGGCTCACGCGATCTGTTGCGAGTCGAGAGGCATCCAATGCATTGCAACCCCTACTCGCAAAGGTCAGGAGACAGGGGCCGAGCTTCTTCGTGCAATTTGCTTCCCCGCATCAAGCGGCGGGCGATATCGGCGGTCTGAAGCGCCGCGCGTTCCGTCGGTGAATGAGCTGCAAGATAGCGGGCAACTGCAATGAGGATGAGACTGCCCTCGCCGGTATTGCCCCAAGTGCTGAACTGCCGCACTCCTGCTTCGAGCATCTGATAAGCATGAAACCCGGCATCTTCGCGGAGCAGTGCATGCGCGAGCGTGGCGATGAGCACCTGTGGCGAATGGCCGAGCGTGAGATGCCGTGCCGCGAGCCTAGCCGCGAGATCGACCTGCCGCTGGCGGTCAAACGCGTCGAGAAGGGCAGCGCGGATCATCCCCGCATCGGCGGGTAGATCGTCGAGCTGCCCACCCGCCTCGCCCGGGATGCGCGCCGGCGGCACGTTGAGATAGCGAGCGAGGTAAAGCGCCATGGCTCCGTGCATTATGCCGCGCACGCCCATCACGAAATTGCCGCCGCTTGCTGTGCCGATCCGCGCCAGCATCTGTTGGATGGCATTGGCATAGGTGAACACATGATGCGCCGTCTCCCAGTCGGCATGTTCGTTGGCAGTGCCGAAGCGCGCGACCCGAAGTGCTGCCGCGTAAGCCAGCGAACGGCCAAGACCGGCAGGGGCGGCGCTTGCGCGGACCGCCGCCTTGATCGCATCGACGATCAGCGCGGGATCGTCGCCGAGCAGCTCGCGTGCCAGTGGCGCGTGGCCCGACCAGCCACATGCGCCGCGGCCAGCAGCAAACAGTCCCGGCAGCTGGCTCGCCGCTTCATCGCAGAGCGCAACGAGATCGATGGGCTGGCGCCACTCGGTCGATTCCTCCGCGCCCCGGGCCGCAACCATCTGACCGGCCACCGCCGGCAGCACAGCGGAGGCGTGCTTCCAACCGATCAAATCAAGGCACTCAAACGCCTTGTTGATGAAATCGAGCGAATGCCCGCCATCTGCAAACACACGGTCGGTCTCGGCCGCGAGCAAGGCATTGGCGAGGACAGCCGGTGAGGCGCCCGCGGCGATCGCCGTAAGCAGGGTGCGCTCGGCCGCCTCCCGGTGGCGCACCTTGGTCCATCGCCGGAGCCAGCGCTTGAGGGCGGCTGAATCCGGCCGGCTTGTAAGCGGTTCGCGTTCCCGCCGCGGCGGCTGGCCATCGCAGTCCACCGCCACGCGCCGCGCGCCATGGAACAGGGCGAGATAAGCGTCCTCCTCCGGCAGCAGCGGCAGAAGATTGGCGAGCGCCGCGAGGATCGTGAGACCCGCACTCCAGCCATCGCGGTTTTGCGCGCCGAACAATGCCACTTGGCGCACGATTTCGGCCTGCGGCACGTCGGCCGCGAGCTGACCATGCACGGACTTGGCGATGACGAGGCCTAGATCGTGGGCGAGGCCAGCCTCAAGCCGATGGCGCCAGTGGGCCGCCGGATCAGAGTGGCCAAAGAAAGTCTTCACCCAAACTTTTCCGTCGCGCACTTGAACTGGGCAGACCGGCACGTCGTCCGCCCATAAGTCGAAGGTGCAACCGCTTTCGAGATCGAAGCGCGCGTGGTGCCAATGACAGGTCAAAATGCCGTCCTCAATGCTGCCGCGGTCAAGCGGGAAACCCATGTGGGGGCAGCGATTGTCCAAAGCATAGATGCGTCCGCGGTCATAGACGGCGAGGATCGGGCGATGGCTGCCATGCACAACGACTCGGCCCTTCGCCTTCAACTCCTCAAGGCTGCCGGCGAGCGCGTATTCCTTATTCAATGCATCCAAGAGCGTACACCTCCCGAGTCCTATTCCGGACCGGCTGCTTGTATTCCCATCTACCTCAACATGGGCATCCCC
>JAFMSB010000199.1 GCA_017353815.1 Methylocapsa sp.
CTCACAGCTTACTCCACAAGAATTACAGTTCGCCTAAAGTTATGTGAGCTTAAGATCACGGCAGTTGCAACACCCATTCGTCAAATTCGTTCGCTGCCGAGTATGATTTAACCTGAACAACCCTTGCGATCATCGGCGCAGGTTCGGCTCATTGCCGGCAAGGGAATCGCAAAGCGTACCTATGATTTTCTCTCGAACGGCGCCGCGTCCCTGCCGCGAAACCAGACTTCTCCGGCTGCCTGACAGTGCATTGGACGTACCGGTGACCGCTTTGTCCCTTGTACGAATGGCGATCCCGGTTTCTAGCCGGCGCCTTGTCCCGGCCTTCGCACAGAACGATCTCTGTGCGAACGCTCGCTTAACGGGCATGAGGTTTAAGCCCGATGTGTATTTCTGTAGAGGCAAGTTTTGCGGCGGGATCGGTTTTGGCGGTTGCCGGTGTCGCCACGGTCAGGAGAGCGCTGCGCTATGATCGCTCCATGCTCGTCTTTTCATTGTTTCCAGCAATATTTGCATTGCACCAATTCATTGAGGGCGCAGTATGGCTTTCAGTCGACGGCGTGATTGACGGAAACCTAATTCGATATTTGTATATCGCTATCGCCTTTCTTTTGTGGCCCATCTTGACGCCGTTTGCGGCGGCATTTGCGGAAAAAAATCCACGGTTGAGAACGGCGAGACATTTCTTGTTCGCACTAGGGCTCTTGCTGGGAGGATATCATGCGATCAAACTCGCACGTGCCAGCGGCATCGATGTAAAGGATATAGGGCATTCATTGAGTTATGTCATTGGGTACGACACGAAACCGCCCGCCATCACAAAATACGTTTACGCCACCCTTACGATCATTCCTCTTGTTACAATGCGAAATCGCGCCATAAACTTGATGGGAGCCTTAGTGGGATTTTCGTTTCTCTATTCATATGTGGTAATGAAAGCTGTGTGGTTTTCCGTCTGGTGCCTGGAGGCCGCGATAGTTAGTTTGCTTGTCTTCATTTCGATTCGCCCTGCCAAGAGCTCGACTGAGATCATGCGGCCCCAGAAGAAGGCCGATGACAGCTCACGCGCTGATTGTCACCAAAGTCCGGCACGGCCAAGAACTGAGCCTCGCGGCATTAAAGAGTTACCGGGTTGAGCAGACAGGCGCCGAACCAGCGGTCGTTTCACCTAGCTGGCAAAGCTTATGGGGCGCGGAACTGCTTAACGCAATGCCTCTGCGCAATAGCCAGCGAGCAACTTCTCACGCAGGTGCTTATCTTCGCCAAGGGATTCGCAAAGTCTATCTATGATCTGTCGCGACAGGTGACGTAAGGCAGCCGCTTGCGCTGGTTCTCCAGCATCCTCATGCAGGCTTGCGGCTGTCGCATAGACGCGCCATGCGGCGAGCGGCAGATCGGCTTGCTCGACGATAGCAACTGCTCTCAACACATGAGCTCTGGCTTCATCAAACTTTTTCGCGGCCATGGCGATCTTCGCAAGCAGCCTATGCGTAAGCGCGAGATAAGTCCGTTCCGGCGGCACGACCGAAATCTCATAAAGCCGCGCCGCCTCTTCTTGAGCTCGGGCCAAATCCCCAATCTCAAGCCAGTATTGACAAAGGTTGGACTGAAAGTGCGGGTAAATCGTGCTATCCATGCCGATTCCGTCAGCTTCAACACGGCGTTGCATTTCCTCGAATTGAGCCAAGGCGCCCGCGTAATCGCGCAATCCAAGGCAGGCCTTTGCCATCAGGTTGCGGCCGATATAATAGGCGAAGGGATTGGTCACAACGTCGGGATCGAATACTTCGGCGCAGTAATTTTTTGCGCCCTCGAAATCCAAGGCCTCGGCATGCAGCCATCCGAGCGTGAGGTGGCATAACACGCTGCCTTGAGTGTTTGCGTTTTTTTTTGTCATCTCCAGCGCTGCCAGAACCATTTGCCGGAGTTCCCGCCATTCGCCGAGATGGAGAAGGGCGAACCCAAATATTGTATTGAATAGGATAAAATAATATTGGTCCCCAAGCGCCTGGGCAAGCGTCATGCCGTCCCTTGCGGCCGCGCAGCTTTCGCAGTAATTCGAGCGCAAATAATTGGTCACCGTGTCCAAGGAACGACGCCGCAACAATATCCACGGGTCCACGGCATCAGCCGTTGTTTTGACCACTTCGCGGCAAAGGTCGGCATCTTCATCACGCCAGCCCCTCAACATGAGATTTATGTTCGCGCTGCTCCCTTGCACGAGCGCCTTTAGGACATCATCCTCAAGATCTTGGCTTTTCGCCAGCGCCCGCTCGGCAAATTGCAGGCTTTGCAAGCGGTCGCTGTAAAGGCAGAACCGGCTGAGATCGAGCAAGCCGTTGATTTCCGATCGGAGGTCCGATGCTTCCGCCGCGCAGGAAACCATGGCCTCGAGTTCTTTAATGGAGCCGGTAAAATCTCCCCCCGAACGCTTAACCCAGGCCAGGCGGCGCAGCAGATTTATCTTCTCGGCCAGGCGCTCGTCGGCGGGCAAGCGATTTACCAAGTTCAATGCGCGCCTAAGATAGGCTGCTGCCTCGCCGTTGCTGAAACGTTGCGACGAGTTTGTGGCCGCGGCTCTAAGATAGTTGATGGCTTTGGGGAATTCGCGCCCTTGCTCAAAATGACAAGCAAGCACGGCTGCGATATCGGTTGCTTTGTCGCCGTATCCTTGTTCCAGGCGCTCGGCGAGACAGCGGTGGAGCTGCGCTCGCTGCCCCGGGGCAAGCCTTTGGTACAATATCTGCTGGTAGAGGCCGTGCAAAAAAGAATACCGGCCGGCGATGGTGCCGTTTGGCCACTCGGCGGCACCAGCGGCCCGAAGCATCATTCCTCTGCGTGCCAGAATCTCGCAAATTTGCTCGACGCGGCAAATCTCTTCGCTCGCGGGGCCCGCAAGCATGGCCGCGGAAAACTCCACGCCATCCACACTTGCAGTCTCGAGCACGCGTTGCTCTTCTTCGCCCAAGCGATCGATCTGGGCCTCGATCATCTCGCGCAGCCCAACCGGCAGGCAGCTTTGCGCGTCTTCCGCGCGGAACGCAAGGCGCCAGCGGCCATCGTCCTCAACGATGCTCCGCCTCGTAATAAGGTCGTCGACGAGCGATACGAGAAAGAGCGGCTGCCCCTCGCTCCGCGCAAAAAGCGGCGGGCCTAGCTCGCGGGCGATTCTCTCATCCGCGAAGCGCAAGCGAAGATATTCCTCGGCTTCGGATTGCGAGAGACGCTGGACGGGAAGCTCGGCGCAAAGCCCGTGGCGTTGCAGATCGAGGCGAAGCTTCCATGTGGGATGATTCTCAATCCGGACGTCGGAAGGCCGGTAGGTTGCAATAATCAATAGGGATGCATTTCTTGTCCCGCGGGCAAAGCGCGACAACACATCCAAGGTGGCGAAATCGCTCCAATGCAGGTCTTCGACCACGAATACCAAGGGGCCTCTCGACGCGAGGGCCTCCAAAAAATCGCAGAACTCGCGAAGCATTCGCTCCCGCGACGCACCAAAGACCTCTTTACGAAGCTCCGCGAGCTCATCCTCTTCGAGGAGCCCCGGCAGCTGCACCATCCAGGTCGGCGCATACTCCCGAAGCATCTGCATCAGCAAAGGCACATCGGCCCGGCGCTCTTGCAAAGCCTCAACCAGCGGATGGAAGGCTTCGTCTGTCCCGAAATGTTCGACGCACCGGCCAAGCAGGACCGGGATGCCGCGCCCGGCCACGCGTTCTAAAAACATCTGGACGAGAGTGGTCTTCCCAATGCCCGCTTCGCCGGTGACGAAAACGAGCTGTCTTTTTCCGGCCAGCGAGCGTTCGAATAAGCGCTCGAGCTCCTCGATCGGGCTTTCCCTGCCCACAAAGAAATTGGGTTGCGGCGATTCCGCGCCCGGCCGCGCCGGCGGTGACTCGCCATTTTGCCACCCGGCTCCATGAGGCTGCGCAACCGAAACGGGCGCAATAAAGCGATAACCCCGCCGCGTCACCGTCTCGATGAATTGCGGCGTCTTGGGATCGTCCTGGAGCGCGCCACGCAGCGCATTCATCGCAACGCTCAGGCTCGACTCGCTGATGTGGAGATTGGGCCAAATCGCCTCGAGGAGTTCGTCCTTGGTGACCAGGTTTCCGGCCCGCGCCGCAAGATGACACAGGACATCAAATGGCTTTGGCGCAAGCGTGATACGCTCGCTGCCGCGCCAAAGCTGAGCATTCGCCGGTTCAAGACGGAAAGGCCCGAAAATCAGATTTCGAGGCTTCTCGGCCACGGCTTCTCCTTCCGGTTTCCTTGTTAAGATATACCTAATACAAAGTTATCCGAAAGATAATCATCATTTGCCCGGTTATGGTCTGGGCCGGGCAGGAGGCGCCTCGCCGTCTGCGGGGGCGGGTCCCTCGGTTTGCCAATAAAAGGCTTTCGAGCGAGCTTGCCGCAGTCCGCAAATGGCCTATGGATGCGGCCCCGCCGTTCCGGCATTGGATTCTGCAATGCGGCATAGAGGCAGAGGCTCCGGTGGAACATTCGTTGAAAAAGGGAGCGCTGGGCTTGCTCGA
>JAFMSB010000200.1 GCA_017353815.1 Methylocapsa sp.
GGGATGGCTTGCACAAGCTGGCCTCCTACTTTTTGCGCTCCATCTTGCAAGGCAAGCTCTGCGGGCCAATCCCGGCGATGCGGCCTTAGCGCTTCGCCTGTTTCGTTCAAACCGGGACGCCGGCCTTATCTTGTTTGCCGGTCTTGCTGCGGAAGCCTATTTTTCGGCGGTCTCGCTCACTTAGATCATTTTCCGCGGAGTCTGCTGGCCCCCGGCATCAGTTGCACAAAGCGGCGGTGATGGTGGAAACAACCGCCATTGGACCTTGCGATCGCGCGGTTGCTTTTTTCGCTGCATGGCCGCGACGCATGGTGGCGATGCTTGCACGAGCGTTCCTTACCGGCGCATAAGATAGGCGAGCCAGGGCATGATGTGGGGCTCACTTGCCCGCTTATAGCAAGGTGCTCGCCAAGCGGCAAAAGAACAGCGCCGTCAGATTTCGCCGCACGGAGATCGTGCGGTCATTCGCCCCATTCGAGAAAAAGCCCGATATCGCCCGGGAGACCTCCGGGGAACTCGAGCACGCGCGCGCCAAGCCGGAAGCCATGCGGCCGAAGGTCCTGTTTCCACCGTAAATAGATCTCCGCCGCTTCCCCGCGCAAAGTTTCCGGCCAGCTTTCATCGTCGGCGAGCGCATTGATCGCGCGGCCGCCATCGCTGCAAAGTTCATGGGGAAAGCGCAAAAGCATAAATTCGCTCATGCCATGAGACGCTGCCTCGCGAGCCGCGCTAAGCATCTCATGCCAGCGTTGCTCGGTAACATGTTCGCCGATCAGGACCTTCATTCTTTCCGAGCGCAGCTTTGCCCTTGCGCTGTGTTCCGCTCCCCGCCTCTGAGCCTCCCCGCTCTCGAATTCGGCGGCAAGTTTGCGGAACTCGGTTGCATCCGCGCCCGGCTGGCGAAGGGCGGGCGAAGAGGCACTCGATTCTGGAACGGCCGCAGAGCGATCTGGCCGGGGCCGAAGCTGGGCAAATCGCTGGTCGATTTTCTCAAACCAATTCGCGATAGGATTCGATCGGCGCAAATCGCCGGCACATTCCAGCCTTTCCGCTGCCATGGCGCGCACAAGATTGGCGCGGCTTACAATGCCCGCGATCTTGCCATCGCGGAGCACGGGAACCCGCTTGATGCGGTGGGCGGTGAGCAGCTCAGCGATCTCTCGCACCTCCGTTGTTTCGCTGACGGTGACGATCGGAGCCGACATAATTTCACTCGCCCGTCTTTCGCGGATCCGCAGTTTGGCAAAGAGCTTGGCCAAGGCTAGAATGGAATCAGCGCTAAGGAGCGGGGTTTCGGAGAAAAGCGTCAGCCACCAATCGCGCCGGCCCTCGCGATCGAAATTCGTGCGGCCGATGAGGTCGCCTTCGCTCACCATCCCGATGGGCGCGCCATCAGCATCCACAACCGGCAGGCCGCTGATCCCATGCTTGCTCATAAGCCGCGCGATTTCGCTCGCCACCATGTCAGGAGCAACCGTCACAACCTGCGGCGTCATCAAATCCTTTGCCAGCATAGCGGCTCATCCAAAAGCAGCGCACAACTCCTGTGCTGGGTTTCAAACACGGAATGTAAGGATGCGGGTGATAGCGCCCTGTTTTGTCGAACTCCGCCGCCGCAGCCGGCTAATGCCGGATCAAGCAGCGTCAATAATAGCCCGCCGCTTTTTTGGTCGAAATCGACGCATCTTTCGGCTGCAATTTCAATCCGGCGCTTAGCCTTACGCTGAAAGCGGCGAAGTTTTCTCGCGCAGCTCGATTTCGGGCAGTGCGACCCGAGGCCGGGATATTTTCTCAGCTGGCGCGATGACCTCCGCGGTGCCGGTGATGACTTCCTCGCCCTTCTGATTTACCGCGCGGCAGTTGAGAATCACCCGGCAGCTTTCTTCGATCTTTTTCGCGACTATCACCGTGACGGTAATTGTATCGCCAACTCCGATGGGACGATGGAACCGCAACGACTGGCTGAGATAAATCGTGCCTGGCCCTGGCAATTCGGTGCCAAGCACCGTCGAAATTAGCGCGCCGCCCCACATGCCGTGAGCGACGACCTTATGGAACATATCACTTTTGGCAAACTCCGCGTCGACATGGGCGGGGTTGACATCACCCGACATAATCGCGAACACCTCGATGTCCTTGTAGGTAAGCTTGCGGATTAGGCTTGCCCTGTCTCCCAGCCGCAGTTCGTCAAATGTCCGGTTTTCGATGCGCTCCATGCATGCTCGCTCCAAGTTTTGAGATGGTTGCTCTAGAGTATCTTGCAGATGCCAATTTTGCGCGCTGCCTTATTTGTCAGGGGGCCTGTGAGATGGGAGCGACTCCTTATGCCCGCTTGCCAAAGACAAGGGGGGATGAGCGGCTCTGGATCCCGGTCCCGCATCACAGCCGTGGCGCGCTGGCGTTTGTCCGGCTGGAACAGTACCTTAGATAGGTGGACGGCGTTTCATGGCAAGAATCTTGGCGCATTGAGCAGTATGGCGGCATGTCTCGGCGCTCTCAGTGCGGAACTTTTGCGCCGCGGTGACGATGGCGCACGCGAAGGCTTTCTCCTTGCGGCTGCACCGCTGGTGCCCGGCACATGAGCCTGGCGACCCCGGCAGGGCTCGTGAAACCAAGTAATATCAAAGTATTATGCTGGCAAGCCCAAGCAAAGGCGCTCGCTGTTTTCAAAGGGCTTTTGCGCGGGTTGGCTAACCCGGGCATTGGCCTGATGGCAACACCTGCCGTCCCGTTGGTGCCACCCGCCCTGTTGCGCAAGGCCCAGCCGGAGCGCAAGGCAATCGCGGGGCTGCTCGCTCGGTCCCCTGGGCCCGCAAGGACCGCAGAGCCGTCGGCAGCGGCGGCGCGCTCGCTAGTCTTTTCCATGATTAATGACTTATTGGGCGCTAGTCTAGCCTTCAGGAAAGTGCAATGATTGGCCTTAGGATGCATTGCGCTTATTGGCATTTTAGACTTGGCTTCGTTCCGCCAAAATCAATTGTCAACAAAGTCTATAGACACAATAAATTGCTGCGGATAAGGTCGGGCCCCTTGCAATTATTTCAGTTCGCCGTATCTCGCTGCTCCCAAGTGCACCCGCGCCCTTCGGCCTCGAGGCGCGCGAGGTCGAACTCGCGCATGGCGAATTTGCGTCGCGACAGGGCCCGGCGTTCGTAGCGATCGAGCGCTGCGAGCTCTCTAGTGAGCTCCGCCAGAGACAGTTTCGCGGGGCGCATGCTGCGATCGAGCGCCGCGAGGTTCTTGGCGATCTTCGCCACAAGGGCCGACACTTTCGCGTCGATGATTTGGACGCGGTCGTCGGATGAAGGACTTTTGATGTGCGCGCCGAGGCACGCGGCCGCCGGCGCGAGCGGCGCAGGCTCGGCCAACTCGGCCTGAAACTCAGGATCGGCCATCGCGCGTTCGATCAGCCGATTGCGGTGGGAGCGCACGCGGCGCAGATTAATCTGCGCTTCGGCGACCCGTCGCGCTGACTCCAGGACATTGGCGCCGGTGCTTTTGCCGACGATTCGCTGCGTGAGGGCCTCAACGTCGCTCGCCAGATCGGGATCGAGCCAGATCGGCACGTTGAAACCGTGACGAAACGCGTTCTGCGCTGATTTTGCCTTGCCGGCTGCGGTCTTTGGACCGGAGCTGGCGCGCGCATTGGCGCGGTTCGCCAGGATTTTGCGAGCACTCGTCACGTCATGCCGCCTCGCCGTCACTCAAACTGGGCGGGATTTCCTTGAATTCGGCATCCAAGACCTCCTCCGCTGCCTGCCGCAGCCCCGCCCCGAGAGTCGCGCGATGCCGGTCAATCTCACGCAGGGCGACATTTCGGCGCGCTTCAGCCCCAGCGATCATGCGATCGATGCGCTCGACCTCGTCGATACGCCGAGCAAGCGTATCCGCCATCACCCGGTCCCTCGTCACGCCCCCGGTGGCAAGATCGGCGTCAACTTGTGCCACGACATCAGGATCGCGTGACGCCCAGTTCCTTGCGAGCTGTTTACAATATTCGTGATTTGCAAACGTTCTATAGAAAAAGTCAGAAGCCCCAGCCACAAGCAGCGCTGCCCTGAGCCGGCGCAGCCGCAGCGTCTCCCAAACAAGATTGACTACGTCGTTGAGCCAGATTTCCTCGAGGAAATCGAGCGGCCCCACGGCGGTCGAAATCTGATCCCGCATCGCCTCGTAATGGGCCTGATCCTCTCCGGCGATGAGCGGCGGCAGACCGAAAAACCGGGCGCTCTCCTCATTAGTCAGGCTGGCTCTAGCTTTATCGCCCGCGGTAGCAGGATGGATGAGCTCACGCATGAAAAACCTCCGTAACTTTCGCGCTGCGAGCGTCACCCAAGCGAACCCAACGCCGCTGCGGGCTTGCTACCACTATGCCAAACCATTTGCTAAAGCAATAAATGATGTCAATTTTCAACGCTTAAATTGGTACGGCGTGCCTTGGGCAAAAGTGTACTGGCCCTGCTAGGCCCGATGCCGTAAACCTTCTCGATGCCGTATATCGGCATGGAGGGGCCAGGGGCCAGGCAACTGGC
>JAFMSB010000201.1 GCA_017353815.1 Methylocapsa sp.
TCTGAAGCGTCTGAATGAGGGTTTCGCGCGTTTTCTTGTAATCTATGTAAAGCTTATCGGTGATGTCCTTTTGTTCGTTCGCGCTTTCGTTGAGCAAAGCGGCGGTGCGGCCGGAGAGGAGATTTCGCGCGCCGATGAGCAGCCAAAGCCGCTCGTGCTCGCGCGGTTCGTCGAGGCGCGCGAGATCCCATGTCTCATAAAGCTCCCGGCCATGGCCGAAGGCATAGAGGCGGATTTCCGCGCAATTCGAAACCAGCACCATTTGGCGCCCGGCGCATCGATGGCATATTCCCAGGCCTGCTGGACAGGTCTCTTGTTTCGCCTCGGCATGATGGCGTCGAGATCGGCGGTTCCCGGCCCCTTTAATTCAAAGGGCGCAAGAACCGTCCTTTTGTTCCTGTCGCTGCCGGAAAAAGTGCCGAGAGCCGTATCGACAGCGCCTTTGCCGAGGGCTTCCTCTGTGGCGAGCGTGAAAGTTTCGCCGGGACGGTAGGGCGTGTAGCCGAGAATCGTGACGAGCACTTTTTGAATGAACTCGCCGCGGACCGATGTTTCCTTCGCCTTGGAAAATTTCGGGTGGCGAACCTGCGCGGCCCAATCCTTGGCGGCCGCGAGTTGTTGCTCGTTGAATATGGCCTTGTGGAGCGCGCGCTTGATGGTCTTTTGATTGAATAGCCCTCCCGCGCGGCCAAAATTAAAACGTTTCTGCGATGCCATTAAAAAATTCTGGGGTCAGCGGGCATGAGGGGCAAAGGGCAAGTGCGCTGCCGCGATCTTGGTACAATGAAACAAAAATATCAATCGCCATCGCGGCGGCAGCCCGCTTACGGACTTACAAATTTTTGGCGCAATCTTACGCCTGTTCCGGCGGCGGCTGTTTCCGGCTTGTAAGGATTTTTCTCCTCGACCGGACAAAAATGTTTCACGTGAAACATTTTTAGAATAATTCTAAATACATGCCTCGCGCCGCGCTCATGAGCGCAGTTCTGCTTTTGCGGTCCGCAATCGCGCGTTTCTTTGGCAGCCCCTTTGCCTTGAGGCGTGACGATCTCCCGGCGTGCGGCTGCGGATACGATCCCGCGCATTTGCACTATTTTTGTCCAGCCGGATCTTGCAAAAATTTTTGCCGGTGTGGATAGCGTGCACCGCCCCTCTTCGCAGCAAAAATTCTCTCATTTTTGCCGCTCCCGCATGGCACAAAGGGCACGTTACGGGGATGACAGGGAGGCGGCGGCCCGCGAAATCATGCCAGCAGCAGACACTTTGGCTGTAAGAGATCGCGCAGCCGCCAGCCAGGATCCTCCCTTCCGGCTCGCCCCCCATAATATCGAGGCGGAACAGGCGCTGCTTGGCGCAATTCTCGTCAACAACGACGCCTTCGACCGGGTTTCCGACTTTCTCAAGCCCGAGTATTTTTCCGAAGAGATTCACCGGCGCATTTTCGATATCGCCTCGCAATTGATCCGCGCCGGGAAGCTTGCTTCGCCCATTACTCTCAAGACATTTTTGGGCGAACATGATCTCGGCGGCCTAACGGTGCCGCAATATCTCGCGCGCCTTGCGGCCGAAGCGACGACCATTATCAATGCCGCGGATTATGGCCGCACAATCCACGATCTCGCCATCCGCCGCGGCCTCATCCTAGTGGGCGAGGATATTGTAAATGCGGCCTATGACGCGCCGGTCGGCAGTTCGCCGCGGGAGCAGATCGAAGAGGCCGAGCGCAAGCTTTATGCGATTGCGGAGACTGGCCGCTACGAAGGGGGATTTCAGCGCTTTTCCGATGCGCTGACGGCCGCCGTCGACATGGCGGCAAAGGCCTATGAGCGCGATGGCCGGCTCTCCGGCATTGCAACGGGCCTTATCGATCTCGACCGCTATATGGGCGGGCTTCAGCCATCCGATCTCGTGATCGTCGCCGGGCGCCCCGGCATGGGCAAGACAGCGCTTGCCACCAATATTGGCTTCAATATCGCGCGTGCCCATGAGTCGGCTCTCCGGCCGGATGGGACAGCCGAAACCGTAAACGGCGGGATCGTTGGCTTTTTCTCGCTTGAGATGTCGGCCGAGCAGCTCGCGACCCGCATCATCTCCGAACAGGCGGGCGTCGCCTCTTATAAGATTCGCAGAGGCGACATCAGCGAGAGCGAATTTCACCGCATCACCGATGCGGCACGAACAATGCAGACAATTCCCTTCTATATCGACCAGACGGGCGGGCTTTCGATTGCGCAACTTGCCGCGCGCGCACGAAGACTCAAGCGCCAGCGGGGACTCGATGTCTTGGTAATCGATTATTTGCAATTGCTCGGTGCCTCCAAAACGCGCAGCGACAGCCGCGTCCAGGAGATCACCGAAATCACGACCGGTCTTAAAGCGCTCGCAAAGGAGCTGAATATTCCGGTGGTCGCGCTGTCGCAATTGTCGCGCCAGGTCGAAGCCCGCGACGATAAACGCCCGCAACTATCCGATTTGCGCGAATCAGGCTCAATCGAGCAGGATGCCGATGTCGTCCTATTCGTCTTTCGCGAGGAGTATTATCTGAAGATGCCGCGCGAAGGAACGGAAGAGTTCCTTGCCTGGCAAAGCGATATGGAGAAGGTGCACGGCCGTGCCGAGATCATCATCGGCAAGCAGCGGCATGGCCCGACGGGAACCGTCGAACTTGCGTTCGACGCGGAGGTCACCCGATTTTCGAATCTGGCGCGAGACGAAAACCTCCCCGGACAGTTCTAGCTCCCGAGGGGAGATGAATAAAGCAGCCGCAGGTATTATATGATTGGCTGGGGCCATGATGCCCTCGGGTTTCATGGCAGAGGTACAATCAATAGCTTTGGAAAAAGGACAATGTCTGACCGGCGCCTAACCCCCGGCGAGCGGCACGATCCCGAGCCGGAAATAATCCCGCCCGGCACGGAGGGCGGCGGGCCTGTCTGGGGCTTCGAAGAGCACGGTTTCCAGCGCATCTATGTCACCCGGATCGGGCCGTTTGGGTTGCTGCCCATCGTTTTTCTGGGTGGCGCGGTCATGCTCGCGCTCTTTGCCTTGTTGTTCGGATTCTTGCTGATTTTGCTGCCAGTTGCGGGTCTGGCCGCAGCGATTGCCCTCATGGGCAGCCTTTTTCGCCGCAGGCCGCGCGTGCCGCGCTGACGCCCGTGCCGGAGAAACAGGTTAAGCTTCCGGGAGTCGCTTTACGGCGCTGACAGGCTTCGACGTTGCCGCCAAAATCCGCTGTTGCGCAGCCCGCAGCGGCTCGCTCACAACAAGCATATGATGCGCATTGGCATGGAGCAGCGTTGTTTCGCCGCGCAAGATACCCACATGGCCGGGCCAGAAGACGAGATCGCCGCGCCTTAGCCCGCTCGGTTCCGCGTCAAGAGCAAGAGGCCTGCCCAGCGCTTTTTCCTGCAGATCGGTATCGCGGGGCGCTTCAATCCCAGCAGCCTGAAGCGAGATTTGCACAAGCCCGGAGCAATCGAGGCCAAGACACGTCTTGCCGCCCCAGAGATAAGGCACATGCAAGAACCGTTCGGCAACCGCGACGAAATCTTCCTCATGCTCGCCCACGGGCCGCAAATGCTCGGCGACCACGAAGGCAGCCGGTCCGATTTGCGCGAAGCGGCCTTGTATGCCTAGGACATGCACGGCGGCGCCAAGCGGCGACGACCTCCGTGCCGGCATTTTTATGTCGGGGCATTGATAGACGAAAGTGCGGTTGACTGCCACGCGATGGGTTGGCTGGGCCTTCCCCTCGGCGAGCGCGGCCATCGGGATATAGCCGACATAACCATCGCGCGCGAGTTGCCCCCAGCCCCAGCCTTCATGATCCTCATAAATCGTGACGTCTTCCCCGAAGAGCGCCTGGGTATCGACCGGGGCTTCATGCGAAGGCGCGCGGCGCAGACCGGCAACGCCGGTTACGACGTGCATCAGCCGGCCCTCGGCATAAGCATCGGCCTGGATGATACCACGCAAATGCGCGCCCGCGAGATCTGGCCTTGCCGGCGTTAGGCGGAAATCCCATTCCTTCATGCCGATGCATTATCCGCTTTGCGGGAAAAAAACAAAGCGGGCGCGAGAAAACCCGGGAGCCAGGGGGCCGGCGTAGAAGTAACACGAACCTCCGGTTGCTTTACTCGAAGTTTACTGACTGGAGGCCAGACTTGCGCAAGGGGGCACTCCCCTGATCGCACCAATCTTCCGCGCTGAGGAGTCCAGTTCACGCCTTAGGTGATTTTCCCGCTCGCAGTTACAATGCCTGCTCGATTTTTCTTTTGATTTGCGAGGCAGGCATTTCGGTGCAAACGGCCGAAGAGATTTTGCGAAAATGGGATGCGCGGGGAGCGCGTTTTTATCAGCGCATGGAGATTACCGGCGAAGGACTCATGCTTGGCGCCGGAACGGTGCTCGCGAAAATTGCCCGCGACAAGAGAGGCGCAACGAGAGTCGCTCTCGACGACGAGCCGTGCGTGCTGGCGCTGCTTGCCACCGCCTTAGAGCGGCCTGTCGAGCCCTATCTCCTCGCCAAGA
>JAFMSB010000202.1 GCA_017353815.1 Methylocapsa sp.
CGTTTCTCGTAACGCGGACCATTTCGCCGAGGCTCGCCTGCGCATCGGGAACGACAGTTAGAACATAAGGGGCAACCACGGCGTCGAAACACCCGTCTGGGAAGGCGAGGCGCAAAGCATCCATGACCGCGAGTCCCTCGACATTCGCAAGCCCCTTGTCGCAAACGCGCTCTTTTGCGCGCCGCAGCATCGGCTCCGACAGATCGATGCCCAAGAGTCGCGTTTTTCTGTTAAACATCGGCAGTTCGAGCCCCGTGCCGACCCCGACATCGAGCGCCCGGCCGTCAAGGAAGCCAACAGCCGCCGCTGCGGCTCTGCGTCCAGGCCTTAGAACAAGTGCGAAGACGAAATCGTAAATTGGCGCCCAGCGGGCGTAAGAGCGCTTCACATGCTCGTTATCGAGCCGGGCGCTTCCTTTCCCATGCGTGAGGGCGCCCGATGCGGCAGCGGCGGGAGCTAGGGCAGACGAAATTTCCTCTTGCACGGCACTGGCGCTCCTCCCAGTTCGCGGTGCCCGCTTTTTGTCATGCACGGCTTGCTCGGTCCATCGCACAATGACTCCCCTCTCCGGACTGGACTCGCTCAACCCGGCAACAACCGGCCGGCTTCGACGGGCAATGGTTCAACCCGTTGTGTGACTTGCGCGCCGGTCACCGGGTAGGCGGGATCCCCGGAAAGGATATATCCGCCTCCGAGCACTCGCGCGCGCGGCGTTTCGGTCGAATAAAAGACGCAGGCCTGGCCCGGTGCGACCGAATCCACAGGGCTGGCAAATTCGACAATTGTTTTCGTCCTGCTTGCAAAGAGGAAACCCGGGACCGGGTCGCGGGTGGAGCGGGTCTGGACGAATATTTCTTCGCCTTGCGGCAGTTCCAAAAGATCGCCTTCTCCGATCCAGTTGACCGCGCGTAAATGGACGCTGCGCGTTTCCAGCGCTTGACGCGGCCCGACAACGACTTGCGCGCGGCGGGCATCGAGTTTGACGACGTAAAGCGGTTCGCTGGCGCCCAATTCTCCAAGCCCTAGCCCGCGTCTCTGGCCGACCGTAAAGTGGATGACGCCCCGGTGATGGCCGAGGAGCCGGCCGTCGACGTGGACGATATCGCCAGGACGCGCCGCATCTGGCGACAAGCTCTCGATCACATCGCTATATTTCCCGGCCGGAACGAAACAAATATCCTGGCTGTCATCCTTCTCGGCAACCGGCAGACCGAATTTGCGGGCAAGCGCGCGAACTTGCGCTTTCTCTAATCCACCGAGCGGGAAGCGCAGCATATCGAGCTGCGCTCTGCTCGTCGCGAAAAGAAAATAACTTTGGTCGCGGGAAAGGTCTTGCGCCCGGTAAAGCGCGCGATGGCCCGAGCCGTCGGGCCTTGAGGATACGTAATGGCCTGTCGCGAGAACATCGGCGCCAAGATCGCGCGTCATTTCCAAGAGGTCGGCGAATTTGATTTCGCTGTTGCATAAGGCGCAAGGCACCGGCGTCTCGCCGACCGCGTAGCTCTCGGCAAAGGGAAAGATCACCTTGCGGTGGAAACGCTCCTCGTAATCCAGAACGTAATGCGGGATGCCAAGGCCGGCGGCAGTTTTCCGCGCATCATCGATATCCTGACCTGCACAGCACGAGCCCTTGCGGTGGATGGCCGCGCCATGATCGTAGAGCTGCATGGTGATGCCGACAACGTCGTAGCCTTGCTCTTTGAACAGGGCGGCGACAACCGACGAGTCCACTCCGCCCGACATCGCGACCAAGACCCGCGTTGCCGCTGCAGGCCATTCTGGCAAGAGGGCGCTCAAATCGCCAGGAAACTCGTTCTCCCTCAGCCCAGGATGTTCATTCATAGCTGCTGTTCATGCCTGCTGTTCGCCGCGCTCGGCCGGCCGCCAAAGTCCGAGGCTTGCGCTTACGCCAAGCCATTGAGGTGGCTTCAGCTTCACCCCTCTCCCCCAGACCGGCATGCACTCCTGGAGTTGCAACATCTTGCACAGAAAATAGCGCTTCTTCCTCGCCGCGCAAGGGAAGCTTCGCCCCCACCCGTGTCCGCCCGACCTCACCCTCGCAGGCAAATTCTCGAACCGGGTGCCCGGTAGCCCGCGGCGAGATTGGCTATTTCCTTAACGTGAAGCAAATCAAGCGTTTCAATTAGAGACACTATCCCCCGTCCGTCCGCATCTGGCGCAAATATTCAATCTTATTTGAATGTAAACTCGTTAGAAATACCACCGATTCCGTTTAGGCAAATCTTAAAACACCGCTTCTATCTTCGCAGGCACGAGGTTAAGGTGGTGTGCGGGTCTTTCAGATGGCAGAACCAAATCGTATCCGAACAAAATATGTCATCGGGCCGGACGGCAGTCCGTTAACGGTCGCCGACCTACCGCCCGCAGCCACAAAGCGCTGGGTGATCCGGCGTAAGGCAGAGGTCGTGGCTGCGGTCCGGGGCGGATTGCTATCGCTGGACGAGGCGTGCCGCCGTTACACCCTAACCGTCGACGAGTTTTTATCCTGGCAATCGTCCATTGACCGGCATGGTCTCGCCGGCTTGCGTACCACCCGCATTCAACAATACAGGCCTGGCCCGGCATCCAGCGGCGCCTCCATTGGCCATGCCTGCGCGGCATCATCGCTGCAGCGTGACTAAGACCGGCAATTAGCCAGCGAGGCAGTAACGGGCGAGGACAGCAGGCTGGCCCGACCATGGGATGCGAGTTTATCGCGTGCCGCCCGGATTCTAAGCGCCCACAAGCAATAATTGGCCCGGGTAAGCCCAAGACGTCACATCAGGGCGCGCGGCTGTATCCATAGAGCCAAGCTGCGATGTACATTCCGAGAGCGCCGAATAGGAAGCCTGCGGAGAATAGGCCCAGGCGGTACCGGTGCTGTGCACCGATAAGCCATGCCAGACCGTTCAAGACCGCGAGAACGATTGCGACACTGATCAGGTAACCGGTGAGCGTGCCCGCCAACTTACACATCTCCGCCTCCATGCTCCTCGCTGCCGCGGCTCGTGCTGAGCCCAACCGCCTAAATCCGTTAATTGGCCACAGGGAGCGCCTGCCTGCAGCTCAATAATGCTCGGGCACTTTCTTTGCCTGTTCCTCGGCGAGGGAGTTACGGGTGATGAAACGGAGTTGAGCCAGAGAGAAAAGCAAAAGTAAAACGAGACCCCTGGAAATTTGAATGCGACCCAGACATCGTTGGACTGGGTGCGCCAGACGATCTCATTTGCTGCCGCGAGCAAAAAAAGAAGACGGCCCAGCGATAGGTGAGGAGCCTCCAGCCCTGCTCTGTGAGCGCTAGGGCGTTATCGAAAATGATGGGCAGGAGGAGATCTTTTCGCGCCGAGACCGCCGAGCACCACCCCTCCGAATGCGGCGTAAAGCACCGTGGGCTTCATTTTGATGAACGAGGTATCTTGCAGATAGAGTGTGAGCGCGCCGAAAACGAAGACCAGAAAGGCGGTCGCAAGCGGCACAGCCGGGAGCTTGCGGGTCACCAGCAGCGAAACGCCAAGGGCCGCCGCGACAGCCGCCATCAGCACCGAGGTCGCGGTAAAAAGCCCGCCATTGGGGCCGCTCAAGAGGCGTGCCGGCAAAAGTGGCGCAACGGCAGGTGCAAATAATTTTGGCCGCGCATTGGCAAGGAAAAATAGGATCAGGGATCCCATTTCAACAGCGAATATACACCCGCAGGGTCGGGCAGCGCACGAGTCCCGCGAATTGGGCTCATTTTTCAAAAAGAACATCCCTCATTCGAACATGCCTCGCGCCACAGCGAGCTGCTCCTTTTAGTGATGCTCTCTGCCCCGGAACGGCAGGATGACCGGTGGCGGAGTGGCACCATTGGAGAATAACGGATGCCTCATCCCCCGAACAGGGGATGCGTGAAGCCAGAAAGTGTGCACTTTTGGTTGTGTGGAGCTTTCTCGCGGGCTTTGCCGAAAGGCTGGTGCCAAATATCTTAGCTTCGACGGAAAAAACGCTCACGGATCCGGCCAAGAAGTGAAAAATCCTCTCGAATTCAAGATCCGCTGAAATGTTAATGCGGCTGTGGCGCAACTTCCGCCGCTAGCTGGAGTTTTCCAATATCGGGGAGGGGCCGGAGGAATTGCGCTGGACGGAGGTGGACCTTCGAGAGGAGGGGCGGATGTCTGGTTTTGGCGGTCTCGTTGACGAAATCGATGCGCGCTTTTCTGCCGGACCCAAGGCTGCTCTGCTCGTTGAGGAGGCCCTCCGTCTGGTCTCAGGGTATCCCGGGGGCGTAAGCGGCTTTGTCCGCAGGCTAAAAGCCGCTGGCTATACTCTTGAGGCGGCCTCCTGGCTCGGCGGAGGCGATCTGGTGCCCCTTTCCGGAAACGAAGTCGAGGAAATACTCGGCTGCGAGGCCATGGCGCGATTTGCCGCGAGAGCTGAGGTAAGCCAAAGTTTTGCCCGCACGACACTTGGGTACGCGATCCCAAATATTGTTTCCCTGCTGGCACAACGCGGAGCTCTACCAGCGAGAATCCGTGTTTCTGC
>JAFMSB010000203.1 GCA_017353815.1 Methylocapsa sp.
GCGTGGCGCTCCTTGCCGGGGCAATATTGCTGCTGCGGGGGCGTGTTGATATGGCACTGGGGCTTGGGGGGCTTGGAGCTTGGCTGATCGGGCTGCGCGGCGGCGCGCTATCGCGGATTTTTGCATTTCCGGGGCCGCGGCGAAGCCGCAATTCGTCCTGCGTAAGGTCCGCGATGATCGAGATGGAGCTCGATCATGACAGCGGCAAGATGCGCGGGATGGTGCTCGCCGGGCCCGACGAAGGAAAATCATTGGAAGCAATGACCAGGCCGCAGTGCGAGGCCCTCTACGCGCTTTGCTGCTCCGATGACCCCGATGGCGCGCGGCTCATGGAAGCGTATCTGGACCGCCGGTTTCCCGGCTGGCGTGCGGCAGCGCAAAACAAGAATGGCCCGGGGCGCGCACGCTCGCAGGGCCGTTTCGGCACAATGTCCGAAGAAGAGGCGTATGAGATCTTGGGACTTCAAAAAGGTGCTTCGGAAGACGAAGTCATTCGCTCCCACCGCGCGCTTATGAAGAAACTGCATCCCGATCACGGAGGCTCGACGAGCCTCGCGGCTCGCGTTAACGAAGCCAAAGATGTATTGATGCGGCGTCATCCATAATCCGGAGATCAGTTTCGGCATGGCGGCCGCAATGGAGCCCGGCATTGTGGTCTCTCGAGACTAGTTCCTTATTGCAAAACACGAAAAACCCGAGCGCCTAAGGCTCTTGCAGGCGAGGGCGGCAGAATCTTCGCCAAGGCCCGCAAAGCGCGCGCGGTAGAGTGTTTCCGGACCCTTTTGGATTTTTTCCGTAAAGGCGCGGGCCCTCGCCAATGTCTTTGGTCCCTCCAATCGCGCGCGCGCCAGCAGCTCGGCCGCTTTGTCCATGTTGGGCGTCGCAGCGATTTGAATCATCCATCCGCTTGGTTCCGCGCCCATGCTGATTTCTCCCGTGCCAGCGCTGGTTTCTCCCGCGCCAGCGCTGGCGATCTCGACCTTTTGCGGGCGGCTTTGGGCAATCTTCGCGGACACGATTTCGCCGGCACGGTTCATGAGCTTGGCTGGGAGAGGTTGCGCCAGATTGGGGGGGCCGCGAAGAGCCGAAGGGGTTACCGGGGGAGCGCTTTCGGCAGGCGGCTCGCTCGCTGTTGAGCTATCAACGCGCGCCTGCTTCGGGCTTTGCTCTGCTACCGGCGCGCGGCTCTCGCCGATCGCCTGCCTGGATGCTCCGGGCACAAAGGCGGGTCTTGGCTTGGGGGGCCGCATGTCACTTAAATCCAGCGGCGCAAATGCGAGCGGATCGGGCGCACGCTTGTTCCCGGAACCATCCGCCTGGAATAAAGGCTGAAAGGCGCCTATCGACTGCAATTGGAGCTTCGGCGCCGCGATCGCAAAACCTTGCAGTGGCTTTGAAGCCTGTGCCTGTGCCTCGGCTCTCGCTTCGCCCGCTAAAGAAGCCGTGCGGATGGTCGCGCCAGCGCCGATATGATCCTCGACGAGCCGGGCCATGATGCGATCACGGCTTCCTGCGCTTGCGCCCCCCAGCACGGCGGCGACGATATAGTGGCCGCCGCGCTTGACAGAGGCGAGAAGATTGAACCCTGAAGCATTGGTGTAGCCGGTTTTGATACCGTCCATTCCGTCGATGCGGCCGAGGAGATGGTTGTGATTGGCGATCGCCCGGTGGCGATAATAAAAAACGCGAGTTGCGAAATAGCGGTAGTAGCGAGGAAACCGCTCTTCAATGGCCACGCCCAGAACCGCAAGATCGCGGGCGGTCGTGAGCTGGCCGGGATCGGGCAGTCCTGAGGCATTGGCAAAATGCGTGCTGTTCATACCGAGCTCGCGCGCTTTTTGCGTCATGAGCGCCGCGAAATGCGGCTCGTCCCCGCCGATTCGCTCCGCTATTGCTACGGCTATATCATTCGCCGAACGTGTCACAACGGCCTTGATTGCATCGTCCACACGAATTGACTCGCCGGGGCGAAGACCCAGTTTCGTCGGCTTCTGGAATGCCGCATAGGCCGATATTGGTATTTCGCTATCGAGCCGCATACGCCCTTGTTGCAGCTGCTCGAACAAGAGATACAGCGTCATGACCTTGGTAATTGAGGCAGGAAACCGTTGCTGGTTCTCGCCGCGGGCGTAAAGTGTCTGGCCGCTGTTGCCGTCGACCACGATTGCGGAAACATTCGATTCGCTTTGAAACGAGCGCTCACTGCCATAGCGGCTAGCGAAATGTCCGCGGCAGGCGCTGCCACAATGGAAATAGCCGTGCCGGTGATGGGCGAGCCGGTGCCTCGCCTGCGCCTCAAAGGGAAAGAGACTTACGGCCATTAGGACCGCGGCAAGAGGCGCAACCAGCCTCAGCTTGCGGCGAAACGCCGCACTCAGATTGGGCATGCCTCGCCTCGTTCCTGCTCCGCTCCGGCCAGTTCCCGGAGCCCCCTGCCGCTGCGGCGCAACCTTTAGTTAGCCGCGGTTACAACTCTATTAATCATTACGTTCAATTCCTGGCGCGGCACTTTGGACGCGGCGCAACATATCCCTTGACGATATTTGTGCACTGCACTATCTCACTTCCTAGCGAGGAGAACTCGCAATCCCGCTGCTCCGGGCCCGGAGCAGCGTCAATTAACCGAGGAAAAGAAATGATAGACAAATTCGATGGCATCCCAGCCTATGGCAAGGAGCAGTTCGAGGCGGCCAGGGAAGCAACAAGCTCAATTGCAAAGACCATCCAGGCGATTGCCAGCGAGGCGGCTGATTACTCAAAAAAGTCGATCGAGAGCGGCTCCGCATTCGTGGAAAAATTGCTCGGCGTCAAGTCCTATGAGAGCGCGATCCAGCTTCAGTCGGAATATTGGAAAAGCTCTTACGCCGGATTCGTCGCGCAAGCTACGAAAATGAGCGAGCTCTATTCCAGTCTTGCCAAGGAAGCATTCAAGCCCGTCGAAATGACATTCGCAAAGATCTACAACGGCAGGAGCTGACCGGCTCGCATTGCCGCCGCGCATGCCGGGCGATGGCCCAAGCGCCGCGAGGCTCGAATTCAACCGGGCCTTTTTCCTGCGCTTGGGCGGTTTCTCGAAAAGGCAGACATTTGCCGCCATTTTTCGAATGATTACCATGCACCGCAACAATTACTTGACTTTATTTGATGCAATGCACTAAAACCAACGCTGCGGCTGGTTCGTTGAATGCGCGGAACCCGCCGCTCCCTCCCAGCTCATGCGCGCAATGCAGGAAGGTGAAGCCAATGGCTTACGAGTTCGAAGACTTTCAAAAATTCGGAAAAGAGCAATACGATGCGGCGGCTGCGGCGACCAGTTCGATTGCTAAAGCGCTTCAAGCGATTGCCACAGAAACGGCCGATTATTCGAAGAAATCATTGGAAAGCGGTTCGGCATTTGTCGAGCAGTTGCTGGGCGCGAAATCCTACGACAACGCGATCCAGATTCAGTCCGAATATTGGAAGACATCCTACGCGGGTTTTGTTGCCCAAGCGACTAAAATGGGCGAGCTCTATACGAATTTGGCCAAGGAGGCTTTCAAACCGGTGGAGAGCATCTTCTCAAAGATGAGCTACACAAACAACTAGGACGGGCGCTGCCCTCAAACAGCGGCAGTCAAAGGCAAAGCCTGCATTCTGCGCGGCGCAGCGCAGGCGAGCGTGACCGCTCCTGCGTGGCGGGAGCGTCATTCGCCTGAAATCTCGAACCCCTCGCTCGCTGCCGCGATCTGGCAAATATCCACCGGTGTTTTCGCCGGGCCGGGATAGGCATGCAGCGGGAAATTGCAAACGCGGACAGGGAACCAAAGGAGACCGGTATGGCCAGGCAAGGCAAGGCTGCGACAGCCAACAAAGGCAACCCCGCCGGCGATGGGGAACTCAATAAGCATCTTCCGCCCGTGGCAGATGCCATGACCGGGCCCGGAGCCGATGAAGACCCCTACGATTCATTCGAGGAAAATTTCGAGGCCGAGTCTTCTGCCGGCCCGGCCGCTGCCATTGTCGAAACGGCCGCGGCGCCGGAATTCGAAGTTCCGAAGGAAATGGGAGCGGAGGGTTTGGGCGCCGCCGGAACCGCTGCCGTTACGTTTGCAGAACGCTTCCGCCAGGTTGCAGACGAATCGACGGCTTGCGCTAAAGAAATTCTGAACTCCGGCTATGCTTTCGCTGGCGAGATCCGGCAGGCAAAATCGCCCGTAGCCGCAGCAGAGCTACAGATCGACTACACCCGCTCGGTCTATATCCGGCTGCTCGATCATTTTGTGAAATTGAGCGAGTTTTATTGGCATGCCCTGCGCCACGCCTGCACGAGCCCCGGGAAAAAGACGATCAAAGCCAACTGCTAAAGCGCCGCGGTATCCCGCGAGGCCCCATCCTGGTTCTGGGTGGAGCGCCGAGGAACTCCGCCCGTGCGGCATATCGCCCGCAAATTGCGGCGCTGGACGCCAGCTTCCCATCATGGCTTCGAACAGCCCGGCTTCTTGCCGGGCTTTTTTTCGTCCCGCAATATATGGCCG
>JAFMSB010000204.1 GCA_017353815.1 Methylocapsa sp.
ATAAGATATCGCGCCAAATCAAAAAGTTGGAGCGCATTCCAATCGCAAAAGTCTGTCAACTTTTGCGGAATGCGCTCCAGGCGCTGCAACAAAGGAGCAAACCAGTGCCTGCGAAGACGAGAAGCTGGAAACTGCCGGCCGACTGCGAGCTTGGTCTCCTTTCGATCGAAAACCGGGCGGGGCTTGCGGTCAGCCTTCTTCCCAATGGTTGCATCTTCGCAATCGAGCACCGGCTCGAAAACACGAATTTGATGATCAACCAGCTTCTTGGCTCGCCGGCTGGCGGAAGCTTTGGCCGGATTCTTTTGCGCGCCAGCAATGGTGCAGAGCCGGTATTAATCGACATCGCCGGGCCCGGAGCCAATACCCGGCTCGGCACTGCCGAAGACTGTTTTGTGTGGGAAGGCGAGACGGAAATGCTCCGCCACCGGGTGAGTCTCCGGCTGCACCCCGAAGAGACCGCTTGGCTGTGGCGGCTCGAACTAACGAACAAAACGACATCCTCCCTGACCGCCGATACCATAATGATTCAAGACGTCGGGCTCGGCGAGCGGGCCTTTCTGATGAACAACGAGGCCTATGCGTCGCAATATATTGACCATCACATCCCTCGCGACGGCGGCTTTGGGCCAGTTATCATGAGCCGCCAAAACTTGCCGCAGGACGGGCGCAATCCATGGGTTGCGCATGCCTGCCTCGATGGTGCTAACGGCTTCTCGACCGATGCCTTGCAGCTTTTCGGGCCATCCTTTCGCGCAAGCAGCGCTTTCCCTTTTCCCTTTGGTGCGGATCTGCCAAGCAAAAAACTGCAACATGAGCTTGCGTGCGCGGCTATTCAATCAAGGCCTGTCAGCTTATTGCCTGGCCAGGACGCATCTTGGCGCTTTTTGGGGCTCTTCATCCCAAATCACCCGGAAGCCTCGCACGATAACGATCTTGCCCAGCTCCACGAAATCTCTTGGAGCGGCGATGCGCCCGCAAAAATTGCCTTTGCCGCGCCTTCACGAAGTTCCGTTCAGGATGCCCCTGCGGCGCCGGCTCGCGCTTTTGGCCAGGACGATGTTGCGCGGCTCTATCCTGAGCGATGGCATGAGGAAGAGCGGGACGGCGAACTTTTGTCGTTCTTTACTCCGGGCGAGCCGCACAACCGCCATGTGGTGCTTCGTGCAAAAGAATGTATCGCCACGCGCCGCCACGGGAATTTGTTGCGGTCGGGTCAAGCAGTTTTGCCTGACGAATCCACGCTTTGCGCGACCTGCTGGATGCACGGCGTCTTTGCCGCCCAGTTGACGATCGGCAACACCTCGCTTCACAGGGTCTTCTCCGTCTCCCGGGATCCTTACAACATAACCCGGGCAAGTGGCCTGCGGATCATGGTCGATGCGGGCGATGGCTGGCAGCTCCTCACGGTCCCTTCGGCATTCGAAATGGGGCTGTCTGATTGCCGCTGGATCTATCTTTTGCCTCAAAGCAAGATCACCGTGCGCGCCATCGCCTCCGGCCAAGATCCGGCAATGCAATGGCGCCTTACCGTTGAAGGAGAACCCTGCCGATTCTCAATTTTTGGCCATCTTGCGGGAGGCGAGCGCGAATTCGAGTCAGACAGCAGCGTCGAAATTGATACGCAAGCGCCGCGCGTCTCTTTGCGCCCGGGACCGGCAACGCCATGGGGTCAGCGCTATCCCCATGCGGTTTACCATCTCGTCACAAGCATGCCGGCAAGTGTCAAAGCAATTGGCGGAGAGGAATTGCTGCATGCCGATGCGCGGCCCCGGCCCGGCGCTTATCTTGCTTTGCGCACGGCCCGGGTGCAGGAATTTGTATTTGCCGTTCTAGGCTCGCTGAGGGATCCCGGGGCTGCCCAAATCCTCGCCAGGAAATATGAAAAGGGGGTTGCGGATGCCGATATGCTCGCGCCGGCAGCAAACTTTTGGCGCGGCGTTACCCGCAATTTTCGCATTAAGGAAGGCGGCAAAGAAGGCGCAGCCCACAACATGCTTTTCCCTTGGCTTGCTCACAACGCGATGATCCATCTCACCGTTCCGCACGGGCTCGAGCAGTACACCGGCGCCGCCTGGGGAACCCGGGATGTCTGCCAGGGCCCGGTCGAATTTCTCCTTGCCCTTGAGCACGACGCAGCCGTGAAGGAGATTCTGCGGACCGTATTTGCGCAACAATACGAAACGCGCGGAGATTGGCCACAGTGGTTCATGCTCGAGCCCTATTCGTTTATCCAGGATCAGGAAGCCCATGGCGATATCATCATCTGGCCCCTCAAGGCGCTCAACGATTATATCGAGGCGTCCGGCGATATGGCTTTTTTGGATGAGCGGATTCCGTGGCGGCGAGAGGATAATTTTGAGCGCACCGCGCGCACACAGAGCGTGACCGGGCACGTCGAAAAATTACTTTCCGTCATATGCGAGCGGTTCATCCCAGATACCCACCTTATTCGCTATGGCCATGGCGATTGGAACGATTCCCTGCAGCCAGTCGATCCGGCATTGCGCGATTGGATGGTCAGCAGCTGGACGGTTGCGCTTTTGTATCAGCAGCTCAATCGCTATGCCGAAGTGCTCCGCCGCGCGGGCAGGAGCAAGGAGGCGCAGGCGAAGACGGCTCTCGCAAGCAAGATTGCCGCAGATTTCAACCGTCATCTCATCAAGGACGGGACCGTAGCGGGTTATGGCATCTTCAGCCCTAAGGGCGGGCCGCCCGCGCATCTCCTCCATCCGAGCGATACGCGTACCGGCCTTAGATATTCCCTGCTCCCAATGAGCCGCGCAACAATTGGCGGGTTGTTTACTGCGGAGCAGGCGGCATATCATTTGCGCCTCATTCGCGAGCATCTCCTTTTTCCGGATGGCGCTCGCCTTATCGACCGGCCGGTCCCCTATCGCGGGGGGCCACAGACCACGTTTCGCCGTGCCGAATCCTCGTCGTTCTTCGGGCGGGAGATTGGCCTTATGTATGTCCATGCCCATTTACGCTATGGCGAGGCGATGGCCGTTCTAGGCGAGGCCGAAGCGCTTTGGGAGGCGCTTGCTCTCGCAAATCCGGTCATAGTGACAGATCTCGTCACAAATGCCGCGCCGCGCCAGCGCAATGCCTATTTCAGCAGCAGCGATGCCGCCTTCCCCGACCGGTATGCCGCGGAAGCGCAATGGCAACGCCTCAGGGCCGGCAAGGTCCGGGCGGAAGGGGGCTGGCGGATTTACTCGAGCGGGCCCGGTATCTTTGCAAGGCTTCTGGTGTGCCAGGCTTTGGGAAAGCGCCGATTGTGGGGCAAGCGTTTTGATGATCCCCTGTTGCCACAGGCTCTGCAAGATACCGCAATCTATTGGGATCTTGCATGAATGGCTGAAATTCGCTTGTCACTTGCCAAAGTTGGGACTGCAGACGAGCGCAGAGTAGCCAATCCGATCATACCACGCACAGCCAGGATTACCCGCCGGCTAATCGAAGGTTACGATCTCAACCCAATTCGCTCCATTGCCGCCCGGGTAACGTCCGATCGCCTTCAAGGCGCCGCTCTCGGCCTCAATCGCGTAGACCGCGAGCATGTCCGATTTCTCGCCCGAGGCGACGATGAACCGGCCGGCCGGGTCGATGTTGAAACCGCGCGGCTGCTTCTCTGTCGGCGTGCTTCCGAGATAGCTCAACTTTCCAGTCACGCCATCAACGCGAAAGGCCCCGATCGTGCTCGTCGTGCGCTCGGAAGCGTAGAGGAAGCACCCGTTTGGAGTGAGATGAAGATCCGCGGCCCAGATGTCGTTATCGATGTTGCGCGGGACTTGGTTCGCGCCAACCGTGCCGCCTGCGCCGCGCGGCATACCGGGCACAAGCTTGGAATCCGAAGGCAGAATGGAGATGGATTCGAGCTCGCTGAGAAGACCTGTGCCTGAGTCGAGCGCCAAAGTTGTCACTGTGCCAGTGAGCTCATTCAGCACATAGACGAAGCGGTTGTCTTGCGAGATAACCAGATGGCGCGGCCCTGTGCCTTGCTTCAGCTGCAGGACAGGTGGCGTGTTCGCGGCGAGGCGGCCGCTCCATTGGTCGAACAGGAACTGGAAAACCTGATCGGTGCCAAGGTGCGGCACGAAGACGAAGCGGTTCGAGTTATCGATGCGGATCGAGTGTGGATTGCGCGCGGTTGGTATAACCTGCAACGGCTCACCGGCGCGGCCGTCCGCGCCGGCCGGATTCACGCCTATAAGACCGTCACTGTAGGAGACCGCGAAAAGAAACCGGCCGCTGCGGTCGAGCGAAATGTAGGTGCTTCCGGCTAGCGGGCATTTGCCAGCAAGCCTAAGCGCGCCCGAGCCCGGATCGATGATAAAGCTAAATGCCTGGCAGGGCCTCGAGTTCACTGCCGCGATGAGAAACCGTTTGTCCGGGCTCACCGCCATCGGCCTCACACTCGTTTCCGCCTTGATGCGCTTTTCTGATTTAAGCGAGCCGTCAGATTGCAGCGCGTAAGTCCCAATCTCACCGTCG
>JAFMSB010000205.1 GCA_017353815.1 Methylocapsa sp.
GCGCGCGGCTATGGCAAGCTCGAAAGGCTTTTTATCGAACGAAAGCGGTTCGATGCTGCAAGCGAAAATCTCGCCCGCGAAATATACGACGCGGGCGATAGTGCCGCGATCTTGCTTTACGATCCAAGGCATTCGCGTGTCGTGCTGGTCCGCCAATTTCGCGCCCCGGCCTATTTGAAAGACGGGCGCGAGAGCCTGATCGAAGTTTGCGCCGGCCGGCTTGAAGGAGAAGACGCCGCAAGCCGGATCGTCAAAGAGGCCGAAGAGGAAACGGGCTATGTGATCCAAAATCCGCGCCGTGTTTTTGAGGCCTTTATGAGCCCGGGATGCCTGGCCGAAAAAATCTCTTTTTTCATTGCCGAATATGATCCTTCCCTGCGAACCGGCAAAGGAGGCGGTCGCGCCGGCGAAGACGAGGACATTGAAGTGCTCGAGCCAACTCTCGAGGAAGCGCTGGCCATGATCGCAAGCGGGGAGATTGCGGACGCGAAAACGATTATTCTTTTATTTTATGCGAAACATGCCGGCTTGGTGCCAGGCGCATGCGCAAGCTGACACGCCGCCGTCTCATTAGGCCGTACCAAGCAGGCCGGCCCTGCGCTAGACGACGGCGCCGTGGCAGTGCTTATACTTTTTTCCCGAGCCGCAGGGGCAGGGTTGATTGCGGCCCACCTTGCCCCAAGGTCCTTTTTCTTGTGGCTCGCGCACGAGCGTTTCTGCGCCCGGCGCAGTAGCGCCCGCGCCGCGCCCAAAGGCTTGTGCCGACCCGGGCGCTCCCCTGGGAGGCCCAAAGCCCGCCTCCATCGGACTATCCGCATAGGCGGACGCCTCGGCATGGCTGACCTCTAACGCCATCGGCGGCGGCGCGGGCTCGAACGCAACCTCGACCCGGCTCAATTGCGCCGTCGTCATCTGCCGCAAATGCGTGATCAATTCGCCGAACAGCTCAAAAGCCTCGGATTTGTACTCGTTCAGCGGATCGCGCTGGGCCATGCCGCGCCAGCCGATCACCTGACGCAAATGGTCGAGCGTCACGAGATGTTCGCGCCAGAGATGATCGAGCGATTGCAAGACAACCTGTTTCTCGATATAGCGCATGATCTCGGCGCCATTCTTCCCAACCCGCGCCGCGTAGGCGCTGTCGGCTTCCATCTGCAGCCGCTCATGCATCTCCTCTTCGGTGATGCCTTCCTCCTTTGCCCAGTCCGCGACGGGCAGCGAGATATGGAACGATGCCTGGATCGACTGCTTCAACCCATCGACATCCCAAGCCTCGGGGTACGCGTCCCTTGGAATATGCCGGGCGATGAGGTCATCGACCACGCCGTGCCGCATTTCGGTGACCGTCTCTTCGAGCGAGGCCTGCGCCATCATCTCCCTGCGCTGCTCGAAGACCACCCGGCGCTGATCGTTCATGACATTGTCGTATTTGAGTATGTTTTTACGGATATCGAAGTTGCGCGCCTCGACCTTTTGCTGGGCTTTTTCGAGCGCCTTGTTGATCCACGGGTGAACAATGGCTTCGTCTTCCTTGAGGCCGAGCTTTACGAGCATGGACTCCATGCGGTCGGAGCCAAAGATCCGCATCAGATCGTCCTTGAGCGATAAGAAGAATATGGAGCGGCCGGGATCGCCCTGCCGCCCAGAGCGGCCGCGCAGCTGGTTGTCGATGCGCCGGCTCTCATGGCGCTCCGTGCCGATGATGTAGAGCCCGCCCGCAGCCACGGCCTTGTCCCGGAATTTTGCCACCTCCGCGCGGATCTCGGCCTCCTTGATTTTGCTCTCCTCGCCGTTCTCGATCCCCGCGCACTCTTGCTTGACCCGCATCTCGACATTGCCGCCGAGCTGAATGTCGGTGCCGCGGCCCGCCATATTGGTCGCGATCGTGATCGCTCCCGGCACGCCGGCCTCCGCGACGATATAGGCTTCCTGCTCGTGGAACCGCGCATTCAAGACGGCAAATAATTTTGAGGGTTTCGCCGAGCGGGCGGCGGCATACAGCCCATCCAGCGCTTCGGGCTGAGAAAAATCGATCTGCTTGTAACCCTTCCTTTTCATTTCCTCGGCGAGCTGCTCCGATTTCTCGATCGACGTCGTCCCAACGAGCATCGGCTGGAGATTTGCGTTCGCCGCCTCAATCTCGCGGATCACGGCGCGCATTTTCTCTTCCGTCGTGCGATAGACCTCATCGTCCTGATCGGCGCGTATCACCGGCATGTTTGTCGGGATCTCGACGACATCGAGCTTATAAATCTCGGCGAATTCGTCGGCCTCGGTCGCGGCGGTTCCCGTCATTCCGGAAAGCTTGCCGTAGAGACGGAAGTAATTCTGGAAAGTGATGGAGGCGAGCGTCACGTTCTCGGGCTGTATCTCGACATGCTCTTTTGCTTCGAGCGCCTGATGAAGCCCCTCCGAAAAACGGCGGCCCGGCATCATCCTGCCGGTGAATTCGTCGATGAGGATGACCTCGCCCTTGCGGACGATGTAATCCTTATCGCGCTTGAACAATTTATGCGCCCGCAGGGCCTGGTTCACGTGATGGACAACGGTGACATTGGCAGCCTCATAAAGCGAACCTTCGAGCGGCACGCCAAGCTCGCGCAGCATTTCTTCCATATGCTCGTTGCCGGCATCGGTGAGGTTCGTCGTGCGCTGCTTCTCATCGAGCTCGTAGTCTTCCTCAGTCAGGCGCGGAATCGCCTTGTCGATGGCGATATAAAGTTCGGATCTGTCGTCCGAGGGACCTGAAATGATTAAAGGCGTGCGCGCTTCATCAATCAGAATCGAATCCACTTCGTCGACAATCGCGAAATTGTGGCCCCGCTGGACCATCTGAGCGAGATCGTATTTCATATTGTCGCGCAGATAATCGAAGCCGAATTCGTTGTTGGTTCCATAGGTGATATCGGCGCCGTAGGAGCGGCGGCGCTCGTCGTCGTCCAGGCCATGGACGATGACGCCCACCGTCAGGCCCAAAAATTTGTAAATGGCTCCCATCCATTCGGCGTCGCGCTTTGCAAGATAATCATTGACCGTGACGACATGCACCCCTTTGCCCGCGAGCGAGTTGAGATAGCAGGCGAGCGTCGCAACAAGGGTCTTGCCTTCGCCCGTGCGCATCTCGGCGATGGCGCCCTCGTGCAGCACCATGCCCCCGATGAGCTGGACATCGAAATGCCGCTGGCCGAGCGTGCGCTGCGCCGCTTCCCGCACCGTCGCAAATGCCGGCGCGAGCAATTCGTCGAGCGTCTTGCCCCCGGCGAATTGCTCGCGGAACGCCGAAGTGCGGGAGCGCAGCTCTTCGTCGCTGAGCTTCTTGACTTCTGGCTCAAGCGCGTTGATCGCCGCAACTTTCGGCGCATATCTTTTCAGCCGGCGATCATTTGCCGAGCCAAAAATCATCTTCGCGAAAGAGCCCAACATGTCGACTGCAACCTTTCTGGAAACGAGCCGGAAAGCCCCAGCCGCGGGCATCAGCTCTTGGCGATCTGTCTGGCTTGGGCCTTAACCCGCCCCGCGCGCCCCAGCTCGCGGCAGCCCGCCCGGCACGACTGCGGCAGCAACGCCAGCACGCAACTGCCCGAAAGAAATCATAAATCGTCCGAGGACGCCTCTGCGACAGATAAGATTGGGGCCGGGGCTTGTCAAATCCGTCAGTCCGTGCATGGTCCCGCGGCAAAAGGCCCGTGCCGCCCCTCCGCAGCGCCGAGCGCGCTGCGAAATCCCCCCAAACGGAGTTGGAGTTTGAACTCATGCCGTCGATGAAACCACGCAACCGAAGAGCCGCCGTTCTTGTCCTGGCGCTGGCCGTCACCTCGCTTGCGATGTCTGCCGTGCCCGCCGCCGCCAAAGTGCTTGCCACCGTCAACGGCAAGCAAATCACCGACGAGGATGTGCGGATTGCGGCCGACGATCTGCGCGGCAGCATCCCGCCGCAGATCCAGGGTCCGGCGCGCGATGCCTATATTCTCGACTTTTTGATCGACGGCGAATTGGTGGCCCAAAAAGCGATTGCGCAAAAGGCCGATCAGACTCCGGACTTTGCCAAAAAGCTCGCCTTCGCGCGCGAAAAGCTGTTGATGGAGGGCGTGCTTGCCGATGTCGCAAAGACCGCGGCGACCGATGCCGCGGTCAAGGCGGCCTATGACAAGGCGGCAAAGGACCAAAAGCCGCAAACCGAGATCCATGCGCGCCATATCCTCGTCAACACCGAGGACGAAGCCAAGGCCGCACTCAAAAGGCTCATGGATGGCAAGGAGGATTTCGCCACTATCGCCAAAGCCGTGTCAAAGGATTCCGGCGCGGAGGGCGGCGATCTTGGCTGGTTCACCAAGGACCGCATGGTTCCCGAATTTGCCGATGCCGCCTTCAAGCTCGAAGTGGGCCAGGTCTCCGACCCGGTCAAAACCCCGTTCGGGTGGCATATCATCGAAGTCCTCGACAAGCGCGAAAAGCCTTTCCCGCCTTTCGATGAGGTCAAGGACCAG